>JAAZBA010000364.1 GCA_012514045.1 Clostridiales bacterium
AGCCTTGTGGGACAGATGGCAACAATGGTGCTTATCCCATTGCTTATCTACGACGCCAACGACAACATTATGGGCGAGCGTGTGTTCTTTATCGCCCTCGCTATGGGTGTCCTGGGCTTCATCGCATTCCAGTTCATGATACGAAATACCGTCGTAAGAGAGGACGAGTACATAAAGGTCAGCGAGGAAAAAGTGAAGTTCAACGTCTTCAAAGCCATGAAGAACTTCCTGAAGAACCGTCCCGCCGTGGGCGCTACCCTTGCGGTCATGGGCATGTTCATAGGCATGCAGGGCGGCGCCGCCGCTGTTACTGTCCTCTTCCAGTCCTACTTCAACAACGCCAGAATCTCCGGCGTGGTGGCGCTGTTCTCCCTGATACCCATGGTTGTCTTTACCCCCGTTGCCCGTACGCTGGTAAAGAAATACGGTAAAAAGGAGGTCAGCGTATTCGGCGCAATTATAAGCGTAATTGCCTGTATCCTTATGTGTTTGCTCCCGATTAAACCCGACAACAGCGGACTGATCATCTATGTGGTCTGTCAGTTCTTCAACTCCCTGGGCATAGGCCTCTACAGCATAGTGAGCTGGTCCCTCATGGCGGACGCCATCGACTACAATGAGTGGAAGAACGGCGCAAGGGAGGAGGGCACCGTCTACTCCCTCCACTCCTTCTTCCGTAAGCTGGCTCAGGGTCTCGGCCCCTCTCTCGTGCTTGTAATCATGGTGGCGCTGGGTTATGTTGAGGCGAACGAGGGCAATCAGACAGCGGAGGTTGCCCTGAACATGCGCTATCTTGTGTCCAGTCTTTACCTCTTCAGCGCCGTAGTACAGCTTTTATCCCTCGGACTTATATATAACCTCGACCGCAAGAATCTTGAGATAATGAACAAGGAGCTTGCAGAAGCAAGAAAGGCAGAAGCAGAATGAGAAAAATACTTAACTTCAACCAAGGCTGGTCCTTTATAAAAAAATCGGAGATTGCCGAAAAACCTTTGCCTGCCGATAGGGAAACCGTTGATCTCCCTCACACCTGGAACGCTGTTGACGGCCAGGATGGAGGCAACGACTACTACAGAGGCACCTGCATATATTCTAAAACTTTCTCAAAGGATATCCTCCCGGAGGGAGAGAAGTATTTTCTTGAGATAAACGCAGCAAATTCCTCCGCGGACGTATACCTGAACGGCAAAGAGCTTTGCCACCACGACGGAGGATATTCAACCTGGAGAGTTGACCTGACGAAGGAACTAAGCGAGACAAACACGCTTGAAATCGCTGTGGACAACTCCCCCAATGACTATGTATATCCCCAGATGGCGGACTTTACTTTCTACGGCGGGTTATACAGAGACGTCAACATCATTGCCGTTTCGTCCTCACACTTCGATTTGTCCTACTACGGAGGACAGGGGCTTATGGTCACCCCGAAAATCGAGGGAAAAAACGCTTCCGTGGCTCTTGAGAGCTATGTTACTAACAAAAAGGACAGTCAGAAAGTCATATACACCATCTCCGACGGAGAGGGCAATATAATCGCCAGGACAGAGGATAAAAACGTTGTTATCGAGAACGTTCGCCTTTGGCACGGAAGAAAAGATCCCTATCTCTACACCTGCAAGGCAGAGCTTACGGAGAGGGACAGAGTTATCGACAGCGTCGCAACGCTTTTCGGCTGCCGCAGTTTTGAAATCGATCCGGAGCGGGGATTTATCCTGAACGGCGAAGAATATCCCCTGAGAGGCGTGTCCCGCCATCAAGACAGATGGGGTATCGGCAACGCCCTTCTCCCGGAGCATCACCGGGAGGACATGGAGCTTATCAGTGAGGTGGGAGCCACAACCATAAGGCTTGCCCACTACCAGCACGATGCCTATTTCTATGACCTTTGCGACCGCTACGGCATGGTTGTATGGGCAGAAATCCCCTATATTTCCCGTCATCTCCCCAAAGGCAGAGAGAACACCATCTCCCAGATGAAAGAGCTTGTTATACAGAACTACAACCACCCCTCAATTGTGGTGTGGGGACTTTCAAATGAGATCACCATGGGCGGCGACAGGGACGAGGATCTCCTCTCCAATCACCGTCAGCTCAACGACCTTGTGCATGAGCTGGACAAGACACGTCTCACCACCGTGGCGGCGGTATCCATGTGCCCCATGGACAGCCCCTACCTTAAGATAAGCGATGTTGTGTCCTATAACCACTACTTCGGCTGGTACGGAGGCGATACCTCCATAAACGGTCCCTGGTTCGATGAATTCCACGCCATGCATCCGTCTATACCCATAGGCTGCAGCGAATACGGCTGCGAAGGCCTCGACTGGCATACCTCAAATCCGGAGCAGGGGGACTACACCGAGGAATATCAGGCATACTACCATGAGGAGCTTATCCGTCAGCTGTTCAGCCGCAAGTACCTGTGGGCAACCCACGTGTGGAACATGTTTGACTTCGGAGCCGACGCAAGAGCCGAGGGCGGAGAAGACGGTCAGAACCACAAGGGTCTCGTAACCATCGACCGCAAGTACAAAAAGGACGCCTTCTATGCCTATAAAGCCTGGCTGTCGGAGGAGAAATTCGTGCACCTTTGCGGCAAGAGATATATTGACAGAGTTGAGGACGTGACGAAGGTCACCGTATACTCGAATCTTCCGGAGGTTGAGCTCTTTGCCAACAGCGTAAGCCTGGGAAAGAAGAAAGCCAACGACCACTTCTTCTACTTTGACGTGCCGAACAAGGGAGAAACAGCCCTTAAAGCCGTAGCGGGTGAATATACAGACGAATCTGTAATCCGCAAGGTGGAGGTTTTCAATGAGAAATACCGCCTCAAGGAGAAAAACGCTATACTCAACTGGTTCGACGTTACCACAAAGGAAGGATACTTCTCCCTTAACGACAAGCTGGACAATATCCTTGCCACTAAAAAAGGAAAACTCCTGTTCAAGGAGTTGTTTGCGAAGTTCAGCGAAAAAAGCGAAGGAGAAGAGAAATCCGGCTTTTATATCGATATGAACAACAGCGGCTTCATGAAGATGCTGGGAGGTTTCACTGTTCTGCGCCTCACCTCCCTGCTGGCAGTGACAAACATAAAACTTACGAAGGAAGACCTTTTAGAGCTGAATCGTCAGCTTAACAAGATTAAAAAACCAAAGAAATAACAGATACGGCGCGTGGCGCTGCCGGCAACGCCCCAAAGGAAAGGAATCGTTACAATGACATACAGAGAAGAATATAACAGATGGCTCTCCTCCGGGAAGCTGTCAAGCGAGGAAACCCGGGAGCTTTTAAGCATTGCGGGAGACGAGAAGAAAATAGAGTCCCGCTTCTATGCACCTCTTGAGTTCGGCACAGCCGGATTGAGAGGTATACTGGGCATCGGACTTAACCGTATGAACGTATACACCGTGCGCAGAACTACCCAAGGCTTCGCCTCTCTTATCTGCTCCTTGGGAGCTGAAACAATGGCAAGGGGCTGCGCTATAGCCTACGATTGCCGCAATATGAGTACGGAGTTCGCGGGGGAAGCCGCGAGCGTGCTTGCCGCCAACGGCATAAAGGTATACCTGTTCGACGAAATGCGGCCCACACCGGAGCTGTCCTTCGCTGTGCGCAGGCTTCGCTGCATTGCCGGCATCAACATTACCGCTAGCCACAACACCAAGGAATACAACGGATACAAGGCTTATTGGGAGGACGGCGCTCAGCTTCCTCCCGATAAAGCCGACATAGTGTCAAAGTCCATTGCGGAGACTGACATTTTTACGGGCATAAAGACCATGAATCTCGATAAAGCGGTCAGCTCAGGGCTTGTGGAGTATATCGGCAGGGAGATGGACGAGGAGTTTCTCTCCTATTCCCTCTCCCTTTCCGTGGGAAGCGACGCTGTGAAGGCTGTTGCGGACGATTTCCGTATTGTTTATACCCCATTCCACGGCACGGGATACCGCCTTGTGCCGGAACTGCTGCGCAGACTGGGAGTAAAGCACCTTATACTCGACCCCAGACAGTCCATACCGGACGGCAACTTCCCCACGGTGGTAAGCCCCAACCCCCAGGACAAGGAAGGTTTCGCGGGCTCCATAAAGCTGGCTAAAGAAAACGATGTGGATCTCATAATCGGCACCGATCCGGACGCCGACAGGGTGGGCATTGTGCTCAGAGCCAAGAACGGGGAGTATGTGACGCTGTCGGGAAATCAGGTGGGGGTTCTGCTCCTGGACTATCTCATCAACGCCATGCGGGAGAAGGGCACGCTGCCTGAAAACGCCGCACTTGTAAAAACAATCGTCACGACCCAGATGGCAAGGGTGGTGGCGGAGGCAAACGGAGTCCACTGCGCCGACACCTTCACGGGATTTAAGTTCCTGGCGGAGCAGATAGGCAAATTTGAGGAGGACAACTCCTATAAGTTTATCCTCGCCTTCGAGGAGTCCTATGGCTACCTGGTGGGAGACGGAGCGAGAGACAAGGACGCCGTTACCGCCTCCATGCTTATAGCCGAGATGGCGGCGTGGCACATGCTCAGGGGGAATACCCTCTATGACGCGATGGAGCTGCTCTACGAAAAATACGGCTACTTCATCGACGAGACAATAAATATAATGATGCCCGGTATTGACGGACTTGAGAGAATGGCGGATCTTTTGTCCTTACTGAGGAAGGATCCCCCCACAGTTATCGGCGGCATAAAGGTGCTTAGACTAAGGGATTACCTGACAGGCAAGCTCTATGACTTCTGCCCCGAGAACGATGGAATCGCCGATGGCAAGACTGACATAAAGGGCTCCGACGTGCTCTACTTCGAGATGTCCGATGGCGCCGCCTTCATCATAAGACCCTCCGGCACAGAGCCCAAGATAAGAGTATACATACTCCTGCGTGGTGCTTCCCGGAAGGAGTGCGAGGAAAAGCTGGAGGTCTACAAAAAGGCAGCTTCGGAGATCATAAAATGAAAAAACAGATAAAGCTTTATAACGTTATGTTCCCGGTGTGGATGATACTGATGTTTCCCATAGCGCTGCTTGTGGTACTTCCGGTGAATTTCGCTATCGACTCCGCGGTTCTTTTGCTGACCCTTCGCCACCTGAATACGGAGGGAATAAAAAACAACTATCTGAAGAGTATCTTCAGGATATGGCTCTATGGCTTCCTGGCGGATATTATCGGCACTCTTTTCATGCTTCTGGGAGGAGTGGCGGAGTTCGGTGACTTCTGGTATGAGCATATTACCACCCCGATTATGAAGAATCCTTTCAGAGACTGGCTGGGGCTTGCGTATACGCTGCTCTGCATAGCGATTTCGGGAGTCTGCATTTATTTCTTCAACTATAAGCTTGCGCTTCGGAAAACAACGCTTACCGACAGGGAAAAAAGAACAGTTTCCATTATGCTGGCAGTTTTCACCGCTCCCTATCTTTTCCTCTTACCCTCCGCATGGATTTATTGACAGGGGAGGATGGTTGAATGAAAACAAATGACGCATACGTGCGTGATGTATTCATACGTGACGTATTTATACGTGACGTATGTATACGTCAAGCTACAGAAGCGGACACCGGAGTTATCGAGGAGATTATGCTCGATGTGGTGACGTGGATGGACACCACCGGCCGTCACCAGTGGCCGGCGGAGGAGAGCACCTGGGACTATCTGAAGAACCGTTTCAAAGCCGAAGATTTTCATATAGGCTTTGTAGAGGGTGAGGGCGCCTGCTGCTGTGTAATTATTGACCACGACCCCAACTTTTGGCCTGATGTGCCTCTGGGAGAGTCGCTTTATCTCCACAAAGTGGCTGTAAAGCGGAAATTTGCCGGCGAAGGCTACTGCGACGCCATGTTAGACTACGCAAAGGACATGGCAAGAGAGAGAGGCATAAAGACGCTGCGGCTCGATGCCCATCAGAGCCGGACAAAAGTCAGGGCAATCTATGAGCGAAACGGATTTAAGTGCGTTGAGGAAAAAACAATGTTCGGCTACTATCACACCGCTATGTACCTGTGTGAGCTTTAAAGAATATGACCCGTCTCCGGTGCTTAGTCGGCGGCGGGTCATTAAATTTACTTTAAAGTGATTGAAATAGACGCTGTTTCATGGTAGAATATAAAGTACAATAATTCGGAGGGGGACAGGGTGTCGTGAAGCGTGAGATTCTTTCCGTAACCTTTGACAATGTAACAATGGAAGAGGCCTTAGAGAGGGCATCGGCTCTTGCCAGAGAGGGAAAGAGCGACTATATCGTAACTCCAAACTCCGAAATTGTCTACGAGGCAAGAAAGAACGAAGCTTTGGCTAAGGCTCTTAAGGGAGCCTCATTGGTTATCCCCGATGGCATTGGGGTTGTCTACGCCTCAAAGATCCTCTCGAAGCCACTGAAACAGAAGGTGGCGGGAATTGAGCTTGGTGAAAGGCTTATCGAGTATGCGTCTTTGAACGGTCTGTCCGTATATCTGTTCGGCGCGAAGCCCGGGATAGCCGAGAGAGCGAAGGACAAATTGTGCGAAAAGTACCCGGGGCTTAATGTGGCCGGGGTACAGGATGGATATTTTAAGGACGGAAGCGACAGGGAGCGGGAGATAATCGAGGATATAAACTCAAAAGCTCCGAATATTCTCATCGCCTGCCTGGGAGTGCCGAAGCAGGAGCTGTGGATGAACGCTCATAAAGATGAGCTGAATGTCCGCGTAATGCTGGGTCTGGGCGGCTCTATGGATATCTACGCCGGAGTATCAAAACGGGCGCCGGATATATTCATAAAGCTCTCCTTAGAGTGGTTCTACCGCCTTTGCAAGGAGCCCTGGAGGATAAAGAGAATGATAAAACTTCCCCTGTTCTTGTTGCTTGCAGTAAAAGTCAGATTGTTCGGGGAGAAATAGCGTCCGGGATATGTAATCCCGCCTCTGCGGAGGAACACTTTGAGATTAACGTATTTAAACATACTTTACCGGGATAACAGAGAATGGATTATATATATTGTGAAATGACATGGGAAAGATAATTGTTATTGAGGGAAGCGACGGAGCGGGGAAAACCACCCAGTTGGGGCTTCTCTGTGAAGCGCTTGAGAATATGGGAAGAGAATACCGCAGGCTGGAGTTCCCCTGCTACTCCCTTGAGACCTCTGCCCTTGTGCGCATGTATCTTGATGGAAAATTCGGGAAAAGCGCCGACTCCGTCAACGCCTACGCCGCTTCTTCCTTCTTCGCAGTGGACAGGATAGGCTCATACCTTTCCGACTGGAAGAAAGACTACGAATCGGATAAAATCCTCCTCTCCGGAAGATATAACACCTCCAACGCCATACATCAGGGGGCGAAGCTTCCGGAAAGCGAGCGGGAAGCGTTCTTCTCTTGGCTTTTTGACTATGAATACAACCTTTTAAAACTTCCGAAGCCGGATATTGTCATTTTTTTGGATTTGCTGCCGGAGATCGCGGAAAAGAACATCACCTCCAGAGGTGAAAAGACCGATATTCACGAAAAGGACAGGGAGTATCTGCGCCGCTGCTACGAATGCGCCTCGGAGGCTGCCCGCGCCCTTGGATGGGTCACAATATCCTGCGCGGAAGAGGGAGAAATGCTCTCAAGAGAGCGGATACATGAAAAAGTTATGGCTTCGGTAAAACCGGTGATCTCACAGAAGGGAGAATAATCATGGTATATATTTTTTTGGCCACGGGCTTTGAGGAAATGGAAGCCCTTATCACCGCCGATATTCTGAGACGATGCTCTGTTGAGGTGTCACTTGTCGGCGTCACCGGTGAGCACATAGAAGGCGCCCACGGCATCACCGTGAAAAGCGATATTTCCATAGACGATGTAAAACCGGGCGCGGAGATGCTTATTCTCCCAGGAGGAATGCCGGGGGTTACAAACCTTTACGCATGCGAAAAGCTGAGGGAGATGCTTACAGAACAGAACAGCAGGGGAGGCTATATCGCCGCTATCTGCGCCGCTCCCTCAATCCTCGGGCAGCTCGGTATCCTTAAGGGCAAGCGCGCCGTATGCTATCCCGGCTTTGAGGACAAGCTGACAGGCGCCCGCATAGAAACAGATGTCACCGTCTCCGCCGACGGCAATATAATCACCTCCAAAGCCGCCGGAACCACCTTCGACTTTGCCTACAGGCTTGCCCGGCTGCTTCGTGGTAAGAAAGAAGCCGACCGGGTCATCGGCTCCGTGTTCTATAAGCTTGATGAACAGCGTCTTGATTGAAAAAAAAGCTCTGCGGAGAGAACTCATAAAAAAACGCGATAGTTATACCCCTCCGGAAAACTGCGGCAGCGCCTTTCGGGATGCGGTGACATTACTGCCGGAGTATAAAAACGCAGGACGTATCTTCTGCTATGTCTCCGTAGGGCATGAAGCCTCTACCGGAGAGCTTATTGAGCGGATTCTCCAAGACGGGAAAGAGCTTTATATCCCCCGCTGCTGCGGTCCTCACGAGATGGACGCGGTCAGGCTCAGGGATTTTCCCTCCCTTGTGCCCGGTATGTACGATATTCCTACCTCCGTGGCTGATGATATCGCTTCCCCGAATTCAATTGATCTTATAGTAGTCCCCGGCGTCTCCTTTTCCTGGGACGGATATCGCCTGGGCCATGGAGCCGGCTACTATGATATATATTTGAAGAAAACAAAAGCCATAAGGCTTGGGTTATTCTTCCATGAGCTCATGGAAGAAACACTCCCTGTGTCCCCCCTTGACGTGAGAATGGACATTATCGTGACGGAAAAGAGGTGCGTAAGATGGAAATAAAGCCTTCGGCGCTGGCCGGTTGGACTCTTTTTACCGTGCTTCTGTTCCTGTCCTGCTTCTATCTGGCGGCGGGAAGCCTTATGAAGTCATTGACCGGCGTGTGGCCTTATATAACGCTTATAATCGGAGAAGCGGCAGCTTTCGGCGTGCCTATACTTTTCCTCACCCGATACCGTCCCCTCCACGGGCTGGCAAATGTGCGAAACAAAAAAATACGTAAGCACTATGTTCCCTTTATCCTTTATTCCTCCGCTGCCATAACACTTGCTACTTTCTGCCTCAACTACCTGTCATCCCTGTTCTCCTCCTCCGGACGTGACGCGGGCATGCAGTCACTCTATCCCGTATCCTCCGGCGGTACCACGGTGGAGATACTTATGGCTGTGGCAGCCGTGGCTGTTGTGCCGGCGCTCCTTGAGGAGATTCTTATCAGGGGAGTTCTCTTCTCTTTCTATGAAAAGCGGGGAGCCATGACGGCGATACTTGTCACCGCTATGTCCTTCGCCATGCTTCACATCTACCCCGAGGCGCTGCTTGCCGCTTTTGTGGCGGGACTCGGTTACGCCTATATGCTTCACGTGACAGGCTCCGTGTGGGCCGGGGTCATCGCCCATCTTATAAATAACCTTTATTCGATTTTCATCTCCTGGCTTGCCGCCAACTTCACTTTCAGCCCCTACTGGAACTATTTTGTAGCGGCAAATATCGTGCTGTGCCTTGTGTTTCTATATGTCGCCCTGGGATGCCTGAGTGATCTCATGCATGGCGACGTGGTACCGAAGGTGACTATGGGGAGAAACGGATTTCACCGCAGTTTTACCGGCGCCGTAAATTCTTCAGGATTCATCCTATTTTTCTCGGTGTTCCTTTTCCGCACGGCGCTGATAGTATTCCTGGGTATTTGATGTACAGAAAGGACTAACCTATGCCGGAAAACACACAAAAAAACCCTCGGCAAAAAATTAAAAGACGCAGAATGTATTCCGGAGGTCACGGATGCCTTGTAAGCGTCATGTACCTCATTTTTGTGTTGGGTGTTTCCATGTTCCTAGCGGGACTTGCCATAAGCTGGAGCAACGACGTATTCGCGTTTGTAAAGCCGGACAGAACCGCTGTAGTTGAGATCTCCGACACCATGACAGGCGCTCAGGTGGCGGAGATACTGAAGAATGCGGGAGTGGTGGAGCACCAAAAGCTCTTCGAGATATACGCCCGCTTCTCCAAAGCTGACCAGAAGTTCAAGAGCGGCAAGTACGAGCTGAATTCAAAGCTTGACTACCCTGCCATCGCCCGAAAACTCCGCTCCACTTCAGCCCAGAAGAGGGATACCGTATGGGTCACTATCCCCGAGGGCTATACCACAAAACAGATCGTGGACGCTCTTGTGACAAAGGGTGTAGCGGGAAGAGATGCGCTGATGGATACCATAGCAAACTACAGCTTCACCCACGATTTTGTAAAGCCGCTTAAAAAGGGAGAGACAAGGCTTGAGGGCTACCTGTTCCCCGATACATATGAATTCTATATAAACGACAACGCCCCGGACGTTATCGCTAAATTCCTTGACAACTTCAAAAAGAAGTACACAAACGATCTGTCCGTGAGAGCCAAGGAGCTGGACATGGAGCTTAAGGACGTTGTGATTATAGCCTCCCTTGTCGAACGTGAAGCCAAGCTCAATGATGAAAAGCCGGTCATAGCTTCAGTTATCCTGAACCGTCTGGCAAAGCCCGAGGAGTTCCCTTTCCTGCAGATTGATGCATCCCTGCAATACCTCACCGGCAAGGCGCCAACGGCGGACGACAAAAACATTGACAGCCCCTACAATACCTATATGTACAAGGGACTGCCCCCTACCGCTATCGCCAACCCCGGTATAGATGCCATTGCCTCTGTGCTCTATTCAGCGGAAACGGAGTATTACTATTACGTCGCCCGCAAG
Source organism: Clostridiales bacterium (assembly GCA_012514045.1). Classification (GTDB taxonomy): domain Bacteria; phylum Bacillota; class Clostridia; order Oscillospirales; family QAMX01; genus JAAZBA01. Next base: position 10,700 of record JAAZBA010000364.1, read on the forward strand.
GACGGAAGCCATATCTTTACCTCTACCCTCGAAGAGCACAACAACGCTATTCAGGAAGCGGCGGCTACATTTGAAGCTGAACCGGAAGAGGAAAAGAAGAATGAAAATCAATAAGCCAGAATTGTTGTCTCCGGCGGGGGACATGGAAAAGCTCATATACGCCATAGAATACGGAGCGGACGCGGTATACCTTGCCGGGCAGATGTACGGTATGCGAGCCGCCAGCGCGAATTTCTCCCTTGAAGAGCTGAAAGATGCCATCACATACGCCCATGAAAGAGGCGTGAAGGTCTATGTTACTTGCAATACCTTAACCAAGGAGCAGGGGCTCCCCGAGCTTCCCGAATACCTCAGGTATCTTGAAAGCATATGTGTTGACGGTGTTATTGTGGCGGATCTTGGAGTGCTTCGCCTCATAAAAAGACACGCTCCCTCCCTTAACATTCACATATCCACCCAGACAAGCATAGTAAACCATGAGGCTGCCGCAATGTACCACGAGTTGGGTGCGAAGAGAGTGGTGGTGGCAAGGGAGCTGTCGCTGGAGGAGATAAAAAGGATCCGTGACAACGCTCCTCCGGATCTTGAAATAGAGACTTTTGTCCATGGCGCCATGTGTGTTTCCTACTCCGGACGCTGCCTTTTGTCAAACTACATGACAGGGAGGGATGCCAGCGCCGGAGCCTGCGCCGCCTCCTGCCGCTGGTCATATAATCTTGTGGAAGAGAAGCGCCCCGGAGAGTATATGCCCGTAGTTGAGGACGAGAGGGGCACATATATCCTCAACTCCCGGGATATGTGCATGATCGAGCATATTCCGGAGCTTATCCGCTGCGGCATCGACAGCTTTAAGATCGAGGGCAGAGTCAAAACATTCTACTACGCCGCGGTTATAACCGGAGCGTACAGAAGAGCCATTGACACATACCTTGAAAACCCGGAAGGATGGGTCTGTCCGCCTGAGCTTCGGGAGGAGGTATGCAAGGTAAGCCACAGGGAATATTTCACCGGATTCTACTTCGGCATGAAGCCGGGGAGCGAATACTACCCCGACTCAAAATATATCCGTGACTGGAACGTATCTGCCGTGGTGGAGTTCTGCGACGGTGTAAACACTCTGGTCACCCAGAGAAACCGGTTCCAGACAGGAGACGAAGCGGAGCTTCTCATGCCGGGAGGGGTTGTTATACCCTTTACCATCGGAGAAATGAAAAACCGGGAGGGGGAAATCATTACAGCCGCTCCCCATCCAAATATGTCTGTATCCCTGGCACTGCCGGTATGCGCCCCTAAATACTCGATAATAAGGAAAAATATAAGTGTTTAAAAGGTTTTTTATGTCAGTTATAATCACCATCGCCGCGGTGTTTCTCATCGCCGGCGGAGTTTTCATATATGCACGGTATGTGGAGCCGCAGACGCTTGTGGTCACAAGACTTGACATCCCCTCAGGCAGGGGCGAGAATGTGAAGGTGGCGCAGCTAAACGACATCCACCTGGGCTTCTCCTTCGATGCCGGGGATCTGCGCCGGGTTATGAGGAAGATCAACACAGAAGATGTAGACATCGTTGTATTTGTCGGGGATCTTTTCGACAACTATCCGAAATACAGCGGAGAAAAAGGAGAAATCGAGCTTATCCTCTCCCAGATGAAGGCGAAGGAGGGCAAATTCGCGGTTTTGGGCAACCATGACTACGGCGTTGACTCACATGAAGCGGTGACGGAGGTGCTTGAAAAAGGCGGATTTACGGTGCTTAAAAATAAAACCGTGGAGCTTGAAAAAATTACGGTCTCCGGGATTGACGATATGCTCATCGGCTTTGGGAAAACAGACTTTCTCTCGTCCCTTGAGGGGGATTGGTTTAATCTGGTGCTGTGCCACGAGCCGGACGTGTTTGACCGGTGTGACGGATATAATGTGAGCCTTATGCTCGCAGGCCATACCCATGGAGGACAAATACAGCTGCCTCTTTACGGTCCCGTCTTTCTTCCAAATTTAGGGAGGGCATACAGGGAGGGTCTCTACGAGGAGAACGGATCTTACCTCTATGTAAACAGAGGACTTGGCACTACAAAGCTCCCTGCGCGGTTTTTGTCGCCTCCGGAGCTTACGGTGATAACAATAAAGTGATCAGAACAGGAAAGCAGGACGTGAACAAAGAACGATTTGACATGGAATACAGCGCCATACGGTGCGCTCTTATAGAACGCGAGTTCACAAGGCTCAATGACAAACAGCGGGAGGCCGTGTTTACTACGGAAGGGCCTTTGCTTATATTGGCGGGCGCCGGCAGCGGCAAGACAACGGTGCTTATAAACAGAATCGCCTCCCTTATCCGCTTCGGATGCGCCTTTGAAAGCGAGGTCGCTCCGGATTTCGCGGGGGAGGAGGAGCTTGCGGAGCTTAAGGCTGCCTTAAGAACAGATGAGCCCATGACGGACCGCATAGCGTATTTATGCTCCATGAAGCCTGTCGCCCCCTGGAATATCCTTGCGATAACCTTTACAAATAAAGCCGCCAACGAGATAAAGATAAGGCTTGAGCGGATGCTGGGTTCTAAGGCAAACGAGATATGGGCTTCCACCTTTCACTCCGCTTGCGTGAGAATCCTGAGAAGAGACATCGACCGTCTCGGCTTCGACCGTTCCTTTACTATTTACGACGATGACGAGCACCTCCACGTTATAAAGGTCACCCTCAGGGAGAAGAACATTGACGACAATATCTTCACCCCCAGGGCGGTGGCAAATATCATAAGCCGCGCGAAGGACAGACTTATAACACCCTCCCGTTTCGCTTATGAAAACGCGGACGACTTCAGAATGAAGAAGGCGGCGGAGATATACGATGCTTATCAGGCCAGGCTGAGGGAGTCAAACGCCCTTGATTTCGATGATATCATCCTATATACCGTAATGCTTCTTCAGCAGCACGAGGACGTGCTGGAGTATTATAGGAACAAGTTTAAATATATCCTTGTGGACGAGTATCAGGACACAAACCACGCCCAGTACATGTTTACAAGACTGCTTGCGGACAGTCACAGGAATATATGCGTTGTGGGAGATGACGATCAGTCCATCTACCGCTTCCGGGGCGCCACAATCGAGAACATCCTGAAGTTTGAGAATCAGTATCCTTCAGTGAAGGTCATAAGGCTTGAGCAGAACTACCGCTCCACAAAATCGGTGCTGAACGCCGCCAACAAGGTAATTGAGAACAACCTGGGCAGAAAGGGCAAAACCCTCTGGACAGAAAACGAGGAGGGCGAAAAAATCAGCTTCTATCGCGGTCAGAGCGAGCAGGACGAGGCTCAGTATATTGTGTCTTCCATTCTTTCAGGCTATGCCAGGGGGTTTACCCCCCGGGATTTCGCCGTGCTCTACAGGCTTAACGCTCAGTCCAACGCCATTGAAAACGCTTTTAAGCGAAATGGCATCCCCTACAGGATTGTGGGGGGCATGCGCTTCTTTGACCGGGCTGAGGTGCGCGATATGCTGGCGTATCTCCACGCGGTGGCGAACCATCAGGATACGCTGAGAATAAGAAGAATAATAAACACTCCCTCCCGCAAGATAAGCGATATGAGGGTGGAGGAGGCGCTGAGGCTTTCAGAAGAGAACCGTCTACCTCTGTATGAGGTGCTGCGTACGGCAAGGAGCTTTCCGGAACTGGAGCGAGCGGGGACGGCAATGGAGTCCTTTGCCGCCATGCTGGAGGAGCTGAGGGTACTGGCGGAGACCATGCCCTTGGATGAACTGTACGACCTCATGCTTGAGAGAACAGGCTATGAAGCCATGCTTGAGAAAAAAGCGGATGCGGAGAGCATCGTAAGGCTTGAGAACGTAAGGGAGCTCAAGTCAAGCATCATCGAATATACACGCACCCACGATACTCCCTCCCTTGAAGGGTTCCTTGAAGAAGTGGCGCTGTTTACGGACATTGACCGATATGATACCTCTGCCGACGCCGCGGTGCTCATGACGCTCCACAGCGCCAAAGGTCTGGAGTTTCCGGTGGTTTTCATGTGCGGAATGGAGGAGAACATTTTCCCCTCATACAGAAGCGTGGACAGCCCGGAGGAGCTGGAGGAGGAGCGCCGCCTGTGCTATGTGGGCATGACGAGAGCGGAGCGAAAGCTACACATGACCTGCGCGAAATCGAGAACCGTATTCGGAAAGACAGGATATAACAGGATGTCAAGATTTCTGTCGGAGATCCCCGATGAGCATATCCACCGCCCGGCGGAAGAGTCAGCCTCTGAAAGAGGTTACACTCCTCGTCGCAGCCTGCACATCCGCAGAGCGCCTCAAAAGGAAGAGCCTGTTGTAATCGTGGGTACACCCATGGCGCGGCGCCCGGCACGGAACCGGTCCGACGCTGTAGTGCTGTATAGAGTAGGCGACAAGGTAGAGCATACCGCATTCGGCATCGGTGTTGTGGAGTCGCTGACTCCCATGGGCGGCGACATGCTGCTGACAGTAAACTTCGAAAAAACAGGCCAAAAACGCCTGATGGCAAACTCCGCGTCGAAATTCATGAAGCGGAAGTAGCTTGACGTAGAAATAAGCACGTAAAAGGGCTGCAGCGAAACAAAAATTCGCGGCAGCCCCGATTGCGTATAATCCCCCTCCAATGTTCGCATTTTTAAACATCAGTTATCCCCTTCCGGTCTGTGCGTTTGGCGAAAGCTGCGCGACGCAACTCTGCTGCGCGACACAGCTTTGCTGCGTCACGGCATACCTGCATCTGCACTGCAGAATAATGGGGAGATACTTGACGCAAGCTTGCTTGCGTCACATAAAAAAGCAGGAGATTTCGTTTTCCTGCTTTTTTATTCTAAAATTCAATTATCTCTCTTCGCTTGCCAAGATCTCGCTGATGGAAGACTGGCATTCGGCGATAAGCTTGACATTCTCCGGGCGGGACATGGCGCTGCGTATGTGCTCTGCGCCGGCTTTTCTGCCCATGATGCCCAGGGCTACGATAGCTTCGCGGCGGACGGACAAATCATCGTCACGAACGAGATCGACGAGAGCGTTAAAAGCTTCGTCCTGACGTATATTTGCAAGAGCCTTGGCTGCTGCCGACCTGAGCTCAGGCTCCTTGGCAACAACAAACTTGAGAATCTTTGCAGTCTTCTTCTTGGTGCCCAGGGCTGCGATTTTTGTGATTTTCCTCTCAACTGACTTTTTAATGTTCTTTTCTGTTGACATTAATACAACCTCCAAATCATCCTTATTATTACTATTTTACCTCTTTTTCAGGAAAAGTCAAGGGCATATATGAAATTGTTGAAAATTATTCAAAATTAATATGGTATTTGTCATAATTCGTTGCAGGTGAGCTTCCGGTGAACTTCCGGTGAAAAAAGTTTTTCTAAAAGTTCACCGATATTTCATTTACGTATCAAACAGGTATCACATTGACAGGTTAAAATATAACCGTCAAAAGGAAAAAATCTTGAAAGGAGATAATTCATATGTACGAAGACAACAACAGAAACGAATCCGCATATGTCACTCAGGAACAACATAACAATTCCCGGGGGACAACTGACAAGCTGAGGAAATACCTCAGGGCTATGATTGCCGTGTGCTGCGTAATGGCGCTCATGGTAGTGGTGGCCGGAGGAGCCCTTGTTTACTTCTTAAACGTAAATAACGAAGATAAAGCGCCCTCCGAACAAGTTTCAAATGTGATGGAAATCCAGGATGCAGAGATTGAAACTTCCGAAGCCGCTCCGGAAAAAAATGAAGATCTTATCATCGGAAACATTCCATCAGGCAGGCAGAACAACGGCAACGTAAAGCTCTACACCGATGGCAGCGGCAACGGCGCGGAGATGAGCACAAAAGAAGTGGTAGACCTTTTAAGCGACGCGGTGGTAGCAATCTACACCGAATATGAAAAACAAGGCTTCAACTTCTACGGTCAGGCGCAGACCTACACAACCCAGGGCGCGGGCTCCGGTGTTATCATCTCCTCCGAAGGCTATATAGTTACCAATAACCATGTGGTGGAGGGCGCCAAGTCATACAAGGTGGTTTTAAACGACGGCCGCGAGTTTGACGCTTCCCTCGTAGGCACCGACGCTGCAACGGAAATCGCCCTTTTGAAAGTTGAAGCGGAATCCCTTGTGGTAGCTCCTCTGGGAGACAGCGACTCGGCAAGCGTGGGAGATAAGGCAATTGTTATAGGAAACCCGCTTGGAAAGCTCCAGGGTACCGTAACTCAGGGCATCATATCCGCCCTTGACAGGGAGATAACTTTCCCTGACGGCACAAAAATGAACCTTATGCAGACCGACGCGGCGGTAAACTCCGGAAACTCCGGCGGCGCGCTGCTCTCTGACAGAGGCGAGCTTATAGGCGTGGTTGTGGCGAAGACCTCCGCTTCAGGCATTGAGGGTCTGGGCTATGCCATCCCCGTAAACGATATAAAGCCCGTCCTTGAGGACCTTTTGGAGTACGGATATGTTACAGGCCGTCCGGCTCTTGGCATCAGCGTTATTCTTGTAAGGGACCCCATAACCGCCATGAACTACAGGCTCCCCAGCACAGGCGTGTATGTGCGCGCCTTTATCGATCCTGCGTTTGAAGCTAAATCCGGTCTAAAAATAGGGGACTGCATCCTGAAAGTCAACGGTACGGAAGTGGCTACCACCTCTGATATAAAAGCTGCCATCTCCGATTTCAAAGCCGGTGATACAGTGGATATGACGGTAATCCGCGACAACGAGGAGATTGACATAAAAGTCCTCTTAACGGAAGAAAACCGCGGCGTAGAGAAAACACAGCGCACGAATGCGCAACGCACGAATGCGCAGCGCACGAATGCGCAACGTACGAATGTGTCAAGCGCACAAGCGTCTGCAACGAACGCAACATTTATAAATATGTCATTTACGAATACAACACGCAGAAATACGTCAGCAAATAATACACAAGGCAAAAATACGTCAGGTGTAAATGCATCGACGCAGGAGCGCAACAGACAAAATTACACTAACCAGGACTGCCCCAGACAGGATTGCGTCAGAGAAGACTGCGCAAATGAAGACTGCCCCAGACAAGATCGCGTCAGACAGGATTGCGCAAATGAAGACTGTCCCAGACAAGATCGCGTAAATCAGGGAAAAGCAGCGGCACAGCAAAACCGTGACGGCACCGGTCGTCAAGCCGCGTCCCGCAACGCATCGCAAAGCAGACCCCGCAGAGGTTAGGATATAGCCTTATTATTGCGAATATAACGTACAAAACAGCTTCCCTGTGATACAAAACCTCAAAACCCCCCTTCTGGGGGGTTTGTTTATATTACCAGAGCAATCGTAGCCTCTCTCTTTTCTCTGTTTATTGATATTCGAACACTTTCGTTTTCCGTATATCTCTCATACCTAAGCACTCCACCGGAGGCTTCGAGGTATTTTATTTTTCCCCTTTTCAGCGCCTCGGAGGAGCTTCTTATCTCCCCCAGTCTGCGGTAGTGGGCTAAGAGCTCAGAGTTTTCTCTGCCCCAGGGGTAGCAAGCCCGGTTCAGGGGATCGTCTCCGCCTTCAAGACCCGCTTCGTCGCCGTAGTACAATGTGGGGGAGCCGGGGTACGTGTACTGAATCACCGCGGCAAGCTTTACAAGCTCCTGATCCCCTAACACCGTAAGGATTCTTGCCGTATCGTGGGTACCGATGATGCTCATGGAGGACAACAGGGCTTCATGGGGGTAATTATGCTCGATTTCCCGCATTTTCAGCATGAAATCCATTGCGTCGCCGCCTTTAAGGAAATCAATCACGCTGTCCCGGAGGGGATAGTTCATAACCCCATCCAGTTTTCCGCCGCAGAGGTAGAATCGTCTCTTTCCGTAGCTTATCTTGTTGGACGCGTCCTCCCATACTTCACCTATGATCATTGTTTCGGGGCTTTCTTTCTTTGCCTCCCGGTAAAGCGGCTCAAGGAACATGTCCGGCAGCTCATCCGTCACGTCAAGTCTCCAGCCATCGACACCGACACGCTGCCAGCGTTTAATCACGCTGTCATCACCTGTGACGATGAATTTAAGATACTCAGGGTTTTCCTTGTTCACGCTGGGAAGTGTCGCCACGTCCCACCAGCATTTGTATTCATGAGGCCAGGCATAGAAATCGTACCAGCCGTAATAAGGAGAGTCCTTCGACTGGGCGGCTCCGAGAGAATCGAAGGTACCAAGGGCGTTAAAGTATACGCTGTCGCTGCCCGTGTGGCTGAACACACCGTCGAGAATTACTCTCATACCCATTTCATGGGCTTTTTCGCAAAGCTCCCGAAGGTCCGACTCATCCCCCAGCATTGGGTCAATTTTTGTGTAGTCCGCTGTGTCGTAGCGGTGGTTTGAGGCTGCCTCAAACAGAGGACTCAGGTATATAGTGGTGACGGAAAGGCTCTTAAGATAGTCAAGGCTTTCAATGATTCCCCGCAGGTTTCCGCCGAAGAAATCGCAGTTGATCCTTTTGCCGTTCTCGTCGTAGTCTATTGTGGGGATATCGTACCAGTCCGTATGGATATTCCGAAGCCCCACGGGACATGGATTTTTTGTCTTGCCGGAGCGGCGGAAGCGGTCGGCAAAGATGTGGTATGTTATCCCTTCGAAAAACCACTTCGGGGCAGGAATATTCTCATATACCGTTATCTGCCACATGGGGGGAAACTTGTTGTAAATGCCGCCGGTAATTGTTTTGTCCTCCTCGCTGGGCTCCATGCGGCCGTAGTAATAGACATATCCCCCCTCACGGCGCAGGGAGAAGCAGTACCACAGGAGGCAAGAGGTCGAGGGGACGGCAAATGTACAGCTGTAGGTGTCGATCCCTCCGCGAGAGGACTCCTTAGCCATGGAAATGACCGAATCGGTGATCTCCGCATCCTCACGGCGCAGTAAAAGACAAGCCTCGCACACATGATAGGAGGCGGGAAGCTTAATCCTTATTTCAATCACCGTCCCGGTGACGACAGCGCCTCCGGGACGGCGATATTTTTCAGAATATGGGTTATGAGACGGAAGAATCATCATATTATCACACATGCCAGATTTTATTCGCGTAGTCTCTTATAGACCGGTCGGAGGAAAAACGTCCGGCGTTGGCGATGTTCATAAGGGACATGCGGTTCCATCTTGGCTTGTCCTTGTAAGCCTCGTCCACCTTCCTGTGAGCCTCACAGTAGGAGTCAAAGTCGGCTAAAAGCATATATGTGTCAGGGCTTTCTCCCACAAGCAGAGGGGTAATCAGCTCTGAGTAGTTCACTCCGTCGCCGAAACCACAGTTTATCAGCTCAAACACCTCACGCAGCCGCTCGTTTTCCTGGTATATGTCGGAGGGGTTGTAGCAGGGACGAAGAGCTTCAACCTCGTGGGCTTTGAGACCGAAGATGAAGATGTTGTTGTCTCCTACAGCCTCGCTGATTTCCACGTTGGCTCCGTCAAGGGTGCCCAGTGTGATGGCGCCATTTATCATGAACTTCATGTTGCCGGTACCGGAGGCTTCCTTGCCCGCTACGCTTATCTGCTCGGATACCTCCGCCGCGGGTATAATCCTCTCCGCCGCGGTGACACGGTAGTTTTCAACAAAAGCCACCTTGAGAAGACCTTTCATGGCGGGATCGCGGTCGATGTACGCCGCTACGCTGTTTATGAGCCTGATTATCTGCTTTGCTGTGTAGTAACCGGGGAAGGCTTTGGCGCCGAAGATGTATGTCTTGGGCACAAATTCACCCTTCGGGTTATTCTTTATCTCGATATATCTCTCAAGAATCGCAAGCACGTTCAGGAACTGACGCTTATATTCGTGGAGCCTCTTTACTTGCACATCAAACATTGATGAGGGATCAATCGACAGGGAGCATTGCTGCTTCAGGAACCTTGCCAGTTCCCTCTTGTTATCCCTCTTTATCCTTGCCAGTTTATCAAGCACCGACTTGTCTCCCGCGAAGCGCTCGAAATCCTTGAGCTTTGAGGGATCGGAGATAAAACCATCACCGATGCAGGAGGAGAGGAGCTTTGTAAGTCCGGGATTTATCTCGCAGAGCCAGCGGCGGTGAGCGATGCCGTTTGTGACGTTTGTAAACTTCTCCGGAGTAATCTCATAGTACTCATGGAATACGCTGTCTTTGATGATATTGCTGTGCAGCTCGCTTACGCCGTTGACAGAGAAGGAGGAAACAACAGACAGATTCGCCATCTTTACCATATTGTCCGCGATGATGGACATGCGGCTGATCTTGTCGAAGTTGCCAGGATAGAGCCTCCAGAGCATGGCGCAATAGCGCTGATTTATCTCCCTGAGGATCGCCCATATTCTGGGCATGTTCATCTCAAACAGGGAAGCGGGCCACTGCTCCAGCGCTTCCGCCATGATTGTATGGTTTGTGTATGCCACCGTCTTTGTGACGATGTCCCAGGCTTTCTCCCAGGAATAACCTTCCTCGTCCAGGAGAATTCTCATAAGCTCCGGCACCACCATAGCCGGGTGGGTGTCGTTTATCTGGATTACATGTTTTTCCGCTAAGTTTTCAAGGGTGCCCCAGCGTTTGCGGTGCTTATCTATAATGTCCTGCACCGTGGCTGATACAAAGAAGTACTGCTGCTTAAGTCTCAGCGACTTGCCCTCGATATGCTTATCGTCGGGGTAGAGGATCTTTGAGATTGTCTCCGCCATGGCGTGCTGCTCCACCGCTTTCAGGTATTCACCCCGAGAAAACAGCGTCATATCCAGTTCCACCGGGGAGCGGGCGCTCCAGAGCCTGAGGGTACATACGTTTTTTGTGCCGTGGCCGGGGATGAGCATGTCATAGGGAACCGCCAAAACCGTGGTGTAATCCTTCAGTTCCGGCACCATTCTGTTCTCATGCCACTGCTCATCTATACGGCCCCCGTAGCGCACCTCACGCACCTCGTCCATACGGGGCATGAGCCATACCTCGCCTATATCAAGCCAGCTGTCCGGTAGCTCAATCTGCTGACCTTCCACTATGCGCTGTTTGAAAAGGCCGTGTTCATAGCGGATAGAGTAGCCCGAGGCGTTGAGCCCGAGGCTTGCCATGGAGTCGATATAGCAGGCAGCAAGCCTTCCAAGTCCTCCGTTGCCAAGTCCCGCGTCGGGCTCCGTCTCCATAAGATCCTTTATATCTATCCCCACGTCTCCAAGAGTCTCCCTGAACAGATCCAGGAGCCCGAGGTTATAGGCGTTGTTTAAGAAGGAGCGGCCGATGAGAAACTCCAGGGACATGTAGTGTACTTGCTTTTCTCCGCTCTTTTCCCTCTTGTCCTCACTTTCCATGAGCCTTGAGGCCATAATGTCACGCATTACTGTTGCGCAAGCCTTGAAAAGCTCCGTTTTTCCCGCTTCCTCAAGGGTACATCCGAAGTGGCGGGAGAGTTTGGTTTCTATTTCTTTCAAAAGTGTTGCTTTGGTCAATTCCATAAGTTGTTTCCCTTCGATTCTCCTATTTTAGAGATTTATATATGTCTAAGTAGTATCCGGCGCTTCTGCCCCAGCTGTAGTCTCCGGTCATGCCGCGCACCATGAGTTTGCGCCACAGATCACCGTCGTTGTACATAGCGATCGCCCGGCGGATAGTATATAGCATGTCATGAGCGTTGTAGTTTTTAAAGGTAAAGCCGTTGCCTTCGTCGGTGTCCTCCCTGTAGGGGAATACCGTGTCACGCAGACCGCCGGTTTCACGCACTACAGGCACCGTGCCGTAGCGCATGGCGATCATTTGAGCCAGGCCGCAGGGTTCGGATTTTGAGGGCATGAGCATTATATCCGCTCCGGCATATATTTTGGTGGCAAGATCAGAGGAGAAGAGGATGTTTACCGACACCTTGCCGGGGTATTTTCTCTTCATCTGCTCAAACATCTGCTCATACCGCCAGTCGCCCTTGCCCAGCACTACCACATTTACCGCCTCGCCCATGAGGTCATCAAAGATGGCGCCGATAAGGTCGATACCCTTGTGCTCCGTCAGCCTTGTGACTATGGCGATAACCGGCACGGAGGTATCGGCTTTCAGTCCCAGCATGGTCTGAAGCTCCGTTTTGTTATAAGCCTTGTCCTCAAGGGTGGATACGGAGTAGTTTCTGAAAAGATGGGTGTTATTTGACGGATCGTTGTCGTCCATGTCGATGCCGTTTAAAACGCCTCGTAGCTTATACTCGTTGTCTCTGAGGATAGCATCAAGTCCGTGGCCGTAGTAGGGAGTCTTTATCTCCTGAGCGTAGGAGGGGCTGACGGTGGTGATGAAGTCGGCGCAGATGATGGCGCCCTTCATTAGGCATATCCCGTCATTATAGGCAAGCAGACCGGAGCGGAAATGCTCGTCGTCGATGCCTGCTACGTCAGCTAGAAAGTCACGGTGGAAATGCCCTTGATACTCGATGTTGTGGATTGTGAACACGGTCTTTATGTTCTCATACCGTGTGTCGCCGCTGTAGCTGAGCCGTAGGTATATGGGCACCAGCGCTGTCTCCCAGTCGTTCGCGTGAATGACATCGGGGATAAAATCGATGGAGGGGAGGACTTCCAGCACTGTTCTTGAGAAGAACGCGAAGCGCTCGCCGTCATCATAGTGGCCGTAGAGCTCACGGCGCTTGAAATAGTATTCGTTGTCGACAAAGTAGTATGTTACGGAGTTGTGCTCAAGCTCAAACACGGAGCAGAGCTGACGCCTCCAAGAGAGGTTTATTTGAATGGAGCAGCGCTTTTTCATCCTTCTGCGCCATTCCACTCCCACCGCTTCATACAGGGGAAGGATGACTCTCACGTCGTCGCCCTGGGTTTTTAAAGCCAAAGGGAGGGAGCCTGCCACGTCGCCTAATCCTCCCGTCTTGCAAAACGGCGTTACCTCGCTTGATACAAATAGAATTTTCATGTTTTTTCCTTTCAAAATAAAGCCTAAACGGTGTGGCCTTTGTTGATAACAACAGGGAAGCGGGTGCTTCCCACCAACATGCTGTCATCGGTTACCGTGACAAGCTTGTCGGCGATGATATAGTTGAGGAATGTGTTTTTCCCGATTTTGCCGTTGGTCATGACAATGCTGTTCTTCACAACCGCTCCGGGGGCTATGTGCACGCCTCGGAAGAGGATAGAGTTTTCAACCTTGCCCTCAATATGGCAGCCGTCCGCCACAAGAGAGTTTGTAACATCGCTCTCGTCACCGTAGTAGGTGGCGACGAAGTCGCGGACCCTGGTGTAAATGGGATTGTCGGGATTGAAGAGATCTCTCCTCACATTTCTGTCCAGCAGCTCCATGCTGGAGTTGAAGTAGCCCTCAATTGTCTGAAGCTTTGCCACAAAGCCATGATGAGATTTGCAGTGGATATGAAGCTCCGGCAGCAGGGTACGGAGCACTCCCCGCTCAAAGTAGCTCATGTCGTTTACTATGCCATAATCAATGAGATCCAGAAGCGCCGTTCTTTCAAGGATATAAATTCCGAGGCTCTCCAGCTGTCCCGGGGAGGAGTGGTAGGTATTTATGTCGGTGACACGGCTGGATTCGTCGGTTGTGACGTATATACCCCTTGTGGACTCTCCTAAAGGAGCCGCGGACACCATAGTGATATCGGCGCCGCTCCGGATATGTTCATCAATAAACGGCTCGAGGCGGATGTTCAGTATCACACGGCCCTCTCCGAGGATGACATACTTCTTTCTGGTATTTCTTATGTAACTAAGGTTATTGATAAGGGCGCTCATTTTGCCCTTGACGGAGGCGTCGTAACCTCTGTTTTCCATAGTCGGATTGTAGCCGAAGGGGGGCAGGAGCACAAGCCCGCCGTTCTTACGGCTCAGATCCCAATCACGGCCGCTGCCCAAATGGTCAAGAAGGGACTGGTAGCCTTCGCGCAGTACTACGCCTACGTCTCTGCAGCCGGCGTTTACCATATTAGAGAGCATGAAGTCGAGGGCTCTGTAGTTGCCTCCGAAAGGTATAGAACTTGTAGTTCTCGGTACGCTGAGCTGTCCCATCCGTTTGGAATCGGAATAAGCGAAAAGCAGACCCATTACATCATTCATTACTGTCCACCTCCAATGTTTTCGGCGACCATATCTCCGGCGTTCACCGTTACACCGTCACCAATCTCAATGTTTGCCGCGAGCACCGTTATCTTTCCTATCTCTTCATCGGAGCCTATGGTGGCGTTTTTGCCTACTTTAGTGTTCTCCGCGATTATGGAGAACTCAACTGTGGCGCCTTCTTCGATTTCCACTCCGTTCATCAGGACAGAATAGAGCACCTTTGCCCCTCTTCCCACCTTCACTCCTCCGAAGAGGACGCTGTCCTCAACGCAGCCCTCGATTTCGCAGCCCTCGGCTACCATGGAGTGGGAGCTTCTGCCCTCGGGTGAGATGTAGTGGGGCGGGAGAGCCAGGTTGCGGGTGTAGATTCTCCAGTCAGGATCATCAATATTCAGGCCGGAGTTGGGAGCCAGCATGTCCATATTGGCATCCCAAAGGCTGTCAATCGTGCCCACGTCTTTCCAGTAGCCTTCAAACTCGTAGGCTACCATCTTTTCTCCGTTTGCAAGCATTGTGGGAATGATGTTCTTCCCGAAATCGTTGCTGCTTTCTTTGTTTGCCTCGTCCTCCTCGAGATACTTTCTCAGCTTCTCCCAGTTGAACACATAGATGCCCATAGAGGCGAGGGTACTCTTCGGCTCCTTCGGCTTCTCCTCGAATTCGTATATAACGCCATCGGAGGTGGTGTTCATGATGCCGAAGCGGCTTGCCTCCTCAAGGGAGACATTGATCACGGATATAGTGCAGTCCGCGTTCTTTTCCGCATGGTAGGCTATCATTTTGGTGTAGTCCATCCTGTAGATGTGATCGCCGGAGAGGATAAGCACATATTCCGGATCATACTGCTCTATAAATGGAATGTTCTGGTATATGGCGTTGGCTGTACCGGTATACCATTCTCCCGACTTGTGCCTCATGTAGGGAGGCAGGATATGGACGCCGCCCGACATTCTGTCCAGATCCCAGGCATGACCGTTGCCGATGTAGGAGTTGAGCTGCAGAGGCTCATACTGGGTAAGCACTCCCACGGTGTCGATGCCGGAGTTGATGCAGTTGGACAGGGGGAAGTCAATGATCCTGTACTTGCCCCCGAAGGGAACCGCAGGTTTAGCCACATTTGTGGTGAGTACATAAAGTCTGCTTCCCTGTCCTCCCGCAAGCAGCATTGCCACACAGGTTTTCTTCTTTATCATACACTATCACCCTTCGCTTTCTTTTTTCTATCCTGTCTCAGGATGACCGCGCTCATCGGCGGCAAATTTATTCTTATTGAATATTCAAAACCGTTCCATTCTCGTCTCTCCGGGTAGAGGGGAGACGAATTTATCATGCCCTGGCCTCCGAACCGCTTTTCGTCGGTGGACATCACCTCAAAGCAGACTTCGTTGCCCTCAAGGCCGATCCTGTAGTCACGTCTTGGCACAGGAGCAAAGTTGAAAGCTCCGATTATCTCCATTCTCCTGCTGTCCCGGCGGACGAATACGATTATGTTCTCCTCAAAGTTTTCGCAGCTTGACCAGCGGAAGCCGTCCCAGTTGTTGTCCAGCTCGTAGAGGGCGGGGGTAGACTTATAAAGCAGATTCAGCTCCTGGACGAACCTCTTGTGACAACGGTGCTTGTCGTAATCAAGAAGCTGCCAATCCAGCTGAGATTCATAGTGCCATTCGTTGAATTGCCCGAGCTCGGCGCCCATGAACAGGAGCTTCTTTCCGGGATGCAGGTACATATAGGCTAAAAGTGTGCGAAGCCCGGCGAATTTCATGTCATAATCCCCTGGCATACGCCCCAGAAGGGAGTTTTTCATGTGTACTACCTCGTCATGGGACAGGGGAAGCACAAAGCTCTCGGAAAAGGCGTAGGTCATGGAGAAAGTCAGGTTGTTGTGGTAGTATTTTCTATAAACAGGGTCCAGCTTCACGTATTCAAGAATATCGTTCATCCAGCCCATGTTCCATTTATAGGTAAAACCAAGTCCTCCGGTGTAAGCCGGGCGTGTTATCATCGGCCAGGTGGAGGATTCCTCGGCAATCATAAGCACATCCGGGAAGCGCCGAGTAACGGCTGTGTTAAGATCACGCAGAAATTCAATGGCGGCGATATTCTCGTTGCCTCCGTATTCGTTTCTGCGCCATTGTGTGTCGCTCCTGCAGAAGTCAAGGTAAAGCATGGAAGCCACCGCGTCTATCCTGAAACCGTCGATGTGATAGTAGTCAAGCCAGTACATGGCGGAAGAAATAAGGAAAGAGCGGACTTCGTTGCGGCTGTAATCAAAAATAAGTGTTCCCCAGCTGGGATGCTCTCTTTGCACCTCGTCGAAGCCCTCGAACAAAGGCGTGCCGTCGAACATGGCAAGACCATAGGCGTCCTTGGGGAAGTGCGCGGGAACCCAGTCGAGAATAACTCCTATCTCTGCCTCGTGGAAGCGGTTGACAAGAGCCATGAAGTCCTTTGGAGTGCCGTAGCGGGAGGTGGGAGCGAAATAACCCAAGCACTGATAGCCCCAGGACTGATCAAGAGGATGCTCCATCACCGGCAGCAGTTCCACATGGGTGTAGCCCATCTCTTTGACATAGGGCACAAGCTCATCGGCGATGCGGTTGTAGGTATAAAATCTTCCCTTTTCGTCCCGCTTCCAGGAGCCAAGATGCACCTCATATATGTTGATAGGGGAGGATTTGCTCTGACGCTCTTTTCTTTGAAGCAGCCATTTCGCGTCGTTCCAGCTATAGCCGGAGAGATCATATACCTTTGAGGCGTTGCCGGGACGGGTCTCGGCGTGAAAAGCGAAGGGATCGGACTTCTCCAGCACATCGTCTTCCGTTTCGATAAGGTAGCGGTACATGGTGTATTCCCTGGCGTCCGGGCAAAATATCTCCCATATTCCGTCGTCTCCCCGCTTTAACTCGTGGCGGCGGCCGTCCCAGTTATTCAGATCTCCGATAAGATAGACCGCCTGGGCGTTAGGCGCCCATACCCTGAACACCACGCCTCCCTCCACTACATGTGAGCCGAGAAATTCATATATGCTGTTGCTGATTCCGTCATAAAAAAGCCTAATATGCTCCTGCCTTGTGATATCCCTGGCGTCGGAGCCGCTTTTTACGCTCTGAACATCAAAATTTCTGTCGCTGCGGTACATTTTATCTCCCCCCTTAAAACCGTTTCTCCAGCAAAACAGGGGCAATATCCCATCATTGAAATTATATAATATTTTCTGCGATTTGTCCAGTGCTTTAGTGATGTTTTTGCACGAAGGAAGAATAACACATACGAAAATTAATTGCGTAGTTTATGAGATTTGCTTTCTGGACATTTAAAAAGCCGGCGCACTTCGCGCCGGCTTTTGTATTACTGCTTTGTAAATCTGTAAATTCCATAAAGTCCGTCCTTTGTCACAACGGCGATGTCGCCGTAGGTGTAGCCTACTATGGTGGCGCCCTCCTCGATGAGACCTTCACCGGCGGGGTATTCGTTGCCATTGGTGTCGATGATTGTCTTGAGGGTGCTGTTGTTTGCCTCGTAGTCCTTGATGTCGGTAGTTACGGCGTAGCCGCCGGAAAAGGGCTGGGAAAGGATGTATTTGAACTCTGTAACGTTTTCGCCTTCCTTGTTTATATAACCCTCAACGGTGCGGCCGTTGTCTTCCTTTGCCACCACGGCGATGCCTTCGCTGAAGTCTCCGGTGTAAAGATACTCGGGTTCAATCACCCACTCGCCGTCCTTATCGATGAAGCCGCAGCGCTCGCTGTCCTTGTCAACCGCCCATGCCATACCCTCCTTGAAGGACCCGGCAGAGAGAAATGAGGGCTCAATAGCGAAATTGCCCTCTTTGTCGATAAATCCCACAAGGACAGAGTCGCCTGATTCAACCCATACGCAGCCCAGACCTTCGCTGAAGGGCATTGCCATAACGAATTTCTTGTCAAACAGGGGGTTGCCCTTGGTGTCGATATAGAAGTACCGGAGTTCGCCCTCGGAATTCTTAACGCTTACGCAGGCGATACCGTCAACAAACTCGGAAGCGGTGGTAAATCCAGGGAGTATGGGGATTGAGCCGTCTGTGCTGAGGTATGCCCAGAGGTTTTCGGCTTGTCCCGAAAGCTGAACGGCGGCGAGACCGTCGGCAGAGAACTTGCCCGCTCTCTTAAAGGCGGTGTCCATTACGAAGGTGCCCTCGGTGTTTATATATCCGAAATCGGTGCTGTTGTTCTTCTTTGTTGCCACAGCGTAGCCGTTTGAAAAGCTGTTTGCGATACCGAACTCCGGCTCAAATGCGAACTCACCCGTTTCATCCACGTATCCCGTGCGGGCGCTTCCCGTTTCGGCGTCGATAAGCGTTACGCTCAGGAGCCCTTCGGAGTATCCCGCGGACATCTCAATGCTCTGTCCAAGATATATTCCCCCGTACTCCGGCTTTATGACCCATCCGGAAATCGGCTCAGTTTTTTCCTCCTCCTGCTGCTTCTCATCCGTCTCGTTGCAGCCGAAGAGCGCGATAATTATTATCAGAACCGCCGCCATAAGCGCGGCCAGCGTTCTTCTGTTCATTATTGTATATCCTTTCGAATCAGCGAAATAAAAAACCAAATGCTCGCTAACTACCTCATTATACTATTTTTTTATACATCGGTCAAGCTTTGTTTCTTAACTATTTATTATAAAAACATTCCGTTACCCTTTGTTTGACGGTTTACCTGCTTCTTTTGTTGCATCAAAAAGATTAATTTTTTATGAACACAGCGTCTTGACGTATGAAAACCGCCTTTTCTATGGTATACTGTATCAGAACACCAAAAGATTGAAAGGAAGCGTTGCCATGAAGCTGAATTACAAACGCACATTTTTTGTGGGACTTGCCTTTATGTCCATCTGTACTTTCTGGCAGGTATATGAAAGCATCATACCACTTATCCTGAAGGAGACTTTCGGCGTGTCAGACACCTTCTCCGGCGTTGTCATGGCGCTGGACAACGTGCTGGCTCTCTTTATGCTCCCCCTCTTCGGAACGATCTCCGACAAGACGCGCACAAAGATCGGCAGAAGAATGCCCTTTATCATCGGCGGCACCCTCTGCTCCTGCGTTTTCACCATACTCATCCCTGTCGGAGACAATCTCCGCTCCTTTCCCCTGTTCATGACGGCGCTCATTCTTGTTCTGCTGTCCATGTCAACCTACCGCTCTCCCGCGGTGGCGCTTATGCCGGACGTTACGATAAAGCCCCTCCGCTCCAAGGCAAATGCGGTAATAAACCTCATGGGTACAGTAGGCGGCATTCTGTCATTGGGAGCCGTGGCGCTTCTTGTGCCCGCAGGGGACAACCCCAATTATATCCCAGTGTTTGTCGCTGTAATTGTTATAATGCTGGCGTGTCTTGCGGTGCTGCTTATTACAATAAACGAGCCGAAGCTGGCTAAGCTGGCGGCGGAGGAGTCAAAGAAACTGGGGATCGACGTGGATACCAAGGATGACAGCAACTCCGGAGACAGAAAAATGTCCTCCGGAGAGAAATGCAGTCTTATATTCCTTCTTGCCAGCGTGTTCCTCTGGTTCTTCGGCTACAACGCCATTACTACCGCGTTTTCAAAGTACGCAAGGATATACTGGGGACTTGAGGGCGGACTTTTCGCCTACGCACTCATCGTAGCCCAGGCGGCGGCGCTTATCGCCTTTATCCCGGTGGGCATATTCGCCTCAAAATTCGGCAGAAAGCGCATCATACTCATCGGCATCACACTTTTGACAATATCCTTTGCCTCCGGCGCGCTCTTCAAAGAGTTTTCCCCCATTGTATTGGCGCTTTTCGCCATGGCGGGCATCGGCTGGGCTTCAATTAACGTAAACTCCTACCCAATGGTGGTGGAGATGAGCAAAGGCTCCAACGTGGGCAAGTACACAGGCTTCTACTACACCTTCTCCATGCTTTCCCAAGTGCTGACTCCCATATTCTCCGGTTTCCTTATGCAGCACGTGGGATATCATATCCTGTTCCCCTACGGCGCTGTTTTCGCTGCGCTGTCCTTTTTGACCATGCTCATGGTTCGTCACGGGGATTCAAAGCCGGATAGAATCAAGGGTATTGAAGCCTTCGACAGCGACGACTGATTTTCTGGAGGTAATTAAATTGCGAGACATTTTATGCTATAAATCACTTTTTACCCACGACACCCGGCTGAGGCTTCAGGAGAACAGCTCCGTAGCGATCAGTATCCTCAACGGTGACGTGGTGGCAAATCAGCGCTCCCGCTCCGGAGGCGTGTCCGCGGGAGTGACGGTATCCGGCTCCTCCGGCTTTGCCTCTTCCCCGGGCTACGATGATGAGACTGTGCGCAAGGTGCTGAAAGCCGCGCAGGATAATGCGGTATTTTTGGACTCAAGGCTTCGCAGACAGGGAGAGAATCTTCCCTCAAAACCAGGAAAGGGAAAATACATCTACGGAAAGAAAAGCGAGCTTACCCAGTCCGCTACCATGGAGTTCATGAGAGCGCTGGACGATTACATGAAGAAATTCCCCTCCCTGATTTCACGAAACCTCTTTGTAAGCCAGCTTTGCACGGAGAAATCAATTGTTACCTCCGATGGAGCGGAGTATGAGGGCTTTAGCCCCCGATGCAATCTTGTTCTGTCCATGTCCGCCCTCAGGGAGGGAAAACCTGTGGCGGAGAGGGAGGTGTTGGGAGGCCTCGGAGTGTTCGAGACTATGTTCTCATCCCCGGAGGAGATTTTCCCCGTTATTGACGATCTTTATGAGGCGCTGCGCCGAAAGACAGAGGGAATTTACCCGGAAAAGGGTCAGAAGATATGTATCCTTGACGCGGATCTGGCGGGAATATTGGCGCATGAAGCTATCGGCCACACGGTGGAGGCGGATTTCGTCTCCGCCGGCAGCGTGGCGAGGAAC
>JAAZBA010000081.1 GCA_012514045.1 Clostridiales bacterium
ATCTGCTTCTCCGCACTCAGACATCCTCCGTGCAGATTCGTATAATGGAGGATCGCAAACCTCCCATTCGTATGATCGCCCCCGGCAGAGTTTACAGAAGCGATGCCGTTGACGCCACCCATTCCCCACAGTTCCATCAGATAGAGGGACTTCTTGTTGACCGCAACATAACAATGGCAGACCTGAAAGGCTCCCTTGAGGTATTTGCGAAGGGTATGTTTGGCGAGGACACAAAGGTTCGCTTCCGTCCACACCACTTCCCCTTCACGGAACCCTCCGCGGAGATGGACGTTGCCTGCTTTGTATGCCATGGAGAGGGCTGCCGCCTCTGCAAGGGAGAAGGATACATCGAAATCCTTGGCTGCGGCATGGTTCATCCCAATGTGCTTAAAGGCTGTGGCATCGATCCGGGGGTATATTCCGGCTTCGCCTTCGGTATGGGCGTTGAGCGCGTGGCAATGCTTCGCCATAAGATAGACGACCTGCGCTTGCTGTATGAAAACGACATGCGCTTCCTGTCGCAGTTCTAAGGAGGGTTTAAGAATGAAATTATCGCTTAAATGGCTTTCAGAGTTCGTAAAGCTTGATACGACACCGAAGAAATATATTGCAGACATGACAATGTCCGGCTCCAAGGTCGAGACTTTGGAGTACCTGGGCGAGGAGATTAAGAACGTTGTTGTGGGCAAGCTCCTTGAGATAAAGCCCCACGAAAACGCCTCAAAGCTTCTCGTATGTAAGGTTGATGTGGGCGCAGACCGCCCGATTCAGATCGTCACAGGCGCGGACAACGTCCGTGAGGGCGACATTGTGCCCGTTGCCATGGACAATTCCCTGCTCCCCGGTATGGAGATTCACAGCGGCGCGCTGAGAGGCGTGCTGAGCGAAGGCATGCTTTGCTCTCATCAGGAGCTGGGACTTACGGAAAACGATGTCCCAGGAGCTCCCGAGCACGGCATACTCATACTCAACGAATATGAGAGAATCACCATCGGTCAGGATATCTGCGCGGTCCTCGGTTTTGACGACTATGTTGTGGATTTTGAAATCACCCCCAACCGCCCCGACTGCCTTTCCGTAATCGGTCTTGCAAGGGAGAGCGCCGCCACCTACGGCTTGAAGTTTGATCCTCCTGTGCCTGTTGTGAAGGGTGGAGGCGGCAATATAGATGATATGCTGTCAATCCGTGTGGAGGATCCAGAACTCTGCCCCAGATATACCGCAAAGATAGTAAAGAACATAAAGATAGAGCCTTCCCCCAAGTGGATGAGAGAGTATCTGAGAGCGAGCGGAGTCCGGCCTATCAACAACATCGTGGATATCACAAACTACGTTATGCTTGAATACGGCCAGCCTCTCCACTCCTTCGACTACGCCTTCCTCGAGGGCAAAGAGATTGTGGTTCGCAGAGCGAAGAGAGGCGAAACCATGAACACTCTTGACGGTCAGGAGCGCAAGCTTGACGACAGCATGCTTGTTATCGCAGACAGCGTAAAGCCTGTGGCTGTAGCCGGCGTAATGGGCGGCGAAAGCAGTGAAATCACAGACAAAACCGTAGATGTGGTGTTTGAGTCCGCCAACTTCAGCGGAGTAAGTGTGCGCCTCACCTCCCACAAGCTAGGCATGAGAACAGAAGCCTCCGGCCGCTTTGAGAAAGGTCTTGACTCCAGAAATACGCTGCCCGCCGTCGAGAGAGCCTGCCAGCTCTGCGAGCTTTTGTGCTGTGGACAGGTTATGGACGGCACCATTGACATAGACAACGCAAACTACTCCTCGAGAGTGCTGAAGCTTGAAGCGGAGCGTGTAAACAAATTCATCGGCATAGATATACCCCGTGAGCAGATGGTGAATTACCTTGATCTTCTTGGTTTTGAGATTATTGGTGACAATATCACCGTTCCCTCATGGCGTGAGGACGTGGAGCACTTTGCTGACATTGCCGAGGAAGTCGCCCGCATGTACGGCTATAATGTCATCCCCACAACTCTCTTTTCCGGCGCCACAACCTACCGTACCACACCGGTTATCACCTTTGAGGACGAGCTCAAGAGTTGCTGCCGCTCCATCGGCTATAGCGAGGCTATGACATACTCCTTCGTCAGTCCCAAAAGCCTTGACCGTATCCTTGCCCCCGAGGAGAGCGAACTGAGATACATGTTCGCGATCGCAAACCCACTCAGTGAAGAGATGAGCGTTATGCGCCGCACTCTTATCCCCTCAATCGTCGAGGTTATGGCGAGAAACATCAACGTGAAGAACACAAATCCAAGAGTGTTTGAGCTGGGCAAGATATATATCCCTGAGGTCGAGGACAACAAGGTTGTCATGTCAAAGCGTCCTCTTGAAAAGAGACTACTGGCTATCGCCGGCGCCGGCGACTATGACTTCTTCGCTCTCAAGGGAGCGGTGGAGTATGTGGCGAAGAGTTTCGGACTCGGCAGACTCAGCTACGTGCAGGAAAGCAATTATTCCGCTTTCCACCCCGGGCGCTGCGCAAAGGTCTATGTGGGAGATGTGTATCTCGGCGTTCTTGGTGAGCTTCATCCCACGGTACTTGACAACTACAACGTCGCTTCCCCAATATATGTGGCGGAGCTTGACTCAACGGTTATCTTTGATAAGGCAGCTGGACTTCCTCTCTACACCCCGCTTCCCCGCTTCCCCGGCTCTGAGAGAGACATCGCCGTTGTATGCGACGAGTCTGTGCCGGTGTCTCAGATTGAGCAATGCATCATCGACGGCGCGGGAGCTCTCCTTGACGGTTTCCATCTTTTCGACGTATACAGAGGCGCTCAGGTCGGGAAGAACAAGAAGAGCGTAGCCTACGCCTTGCGCCTCAGAGCCTCGGACCGCACTCTCACCGATGCCGACTCCGAGGGAGTAATGGCGGAGATAATAGAGCTCCTTTCCGAAAGACTTGACGCTGTAATTCGTTCATAGTGACATATATAGCAAAATTCCCCTGCCGTTTTTTGACGGCAGGGGAATTTTTGTGTATTGAATATATTAATATCTTGTATCTCGGCACATAGGCACATCAGACACTTCATTGTTGACATTGAATAGTTAGCTTCAATGACAATACAGGTGGCATAAGCTTTACCTCACGCTTACTGGTATTGCTCCGGAAAGAAGACACCGGCTGGCTCGTAAATGTACTTGCCCTCAAGATAGTGACGCTTTGCTGCTCTCTCAAGGGAGGTGTTCTCTGTCTGATCCTCTATTCTTTTAATAAGCTGATTTTTAAATAGGAAGGTAAAAACCGCCTTGCCCTGGGATTTGATGGGGAAGCGCATGTATTTGGACTGGAAAGACAGGATGTTGGAATCCTTCTTCAGCATATCACGAAGCTGAGGATCAAGAAGCCAGGAACCGCATGCGAAGGCCTTGTATCGGAACTCCGGGAAGGAGATCTTTACTACCTCCTGAAATCTGCGGTAGGAGTACTCCACAGCCTCGGGGGAGAAGTCCGGCATGTCGGGGATGTGTACATTCACGACCTCATCTCCCGGTTCCAGCGCAACGCTCCATTCGGATTTACAAAGCCTTACCTTTTCACGTATCGCTTTAGCGTTCTCCGTGTCCGCGGGGTAACCCTCGTAGTATTCATCGGTTTCCAAAAGCTCTGCCGTCAGCGCTCCCTCCTCATCATTATATCCGGCGCTTCCCACAAGGTAGCCGGAGGGGTGGATAAGGCAGTCGAACAGAAGGATCTTATACTCACCCGTTTTGTTGTTTTTGAAGACTTTTACGCTGTTAGTGAAGGTTCTCATCTCGAAATTAAGCCTTCTGACAAGGAGTATGTCACAGATTACAAAATGCTGGTTCCAGCCGAAGTGGCGGTTTACCTCGAAGCCGTCGCAGGCGAAGCCCTGGCGGTGCATCACAAGGGCGTCCTCAAGGTTTAAAAGCGTGTCTCTTATAATGTTCTCCGGCACGTTCCTATCCCTGAAGTATTCCACGGACTCCGGGATAAAGGAGGCATGGGCAAAGAACACCGTCATGCCGTACAGACCGTTTCTGTCTCCTTCATCTGTCTTGGGATGGTCCTCAAACCTGATAATCCCTTTGCGGTTGTTGTTCCTGAGAACTCTCTCAAGCAGCGCCGTGTATCTTGCCAGCGCTGCATTTTTACGGATCTGTTCCGCGGCGTATAGGATATAGTCAAATTTCTTTGGGAACACATCGTATTTCTCCTGCAGCTCGCGAAGGTAACTCTCGGAGAGGTATATAATCTTTTCGGCGTCGAAATCCGCCATCACGTCATCAAATATGTCGTGGAACTGCTCCGGGATTATCTCCACGTTCAGCTCTTTCATTAGACTTTCAAGAGTATAATTCATTTAATACCACCTATATATCAAAAAATATGCCGGATTGCTCGTAGATGTACTTGCCCTCAAGATAGTGACGCTTAACCGCCCGCTCAAGTGAGGTGTTTTCCGGCAGATCCTCGTGGCGCTTTATGCTCGCGTCCGGGAACAGGAAGGTAAACACACCCCTGCCTTCGGACTTGGCAGGAAAGCGCAGGAATTTAGACTGGAATGAGACGATGTTGGAGCCCTCTCTCACCATATCACGGAGCTGTGGATCCATAAGCCAAGAGCCGCAGTAAAACCCCAAAGGCTTGAACTCGGGATAGCATCTCCCGAATATCTCAAGGCAAAGACGGTATGAATCGTCAGCAGCTTTTTTTGACACGTCTGCTCCGCGTGGGATGTGTACGCTTATAACCGGGTCTCCGGGTTTAAAAATCGGGGTCCATTCATGCTTAGAAAGTCTTTCTTTTACGCCGGTGCTGCGGCAATTCCATGTGTCGCAGACGTACCCTTCAACATACTCATCTGTCTCTATAAGCTCTGCCCTGTAAGAGCCCTCGGGATCCTCAAATTTGGCGCTGCCAAGGATCTGACCTTCGCGGTGAAGAGTGCAACCGTCGAAAAGAAGCCTATACTCACCCTTTTTGTTTCTGTATACACTGACATAAGTGCGCAAACTTTTGACGATTTCAAAATTAAAAGAGCCAATCTGCAAAATTCTGCAGCCTAGGACATATCTCAGCCCCCAGGCGAAATATGTCTCGTTGTAGCCTGGCATGCCAAACCGGCGCTTGTATGTTCTGATGCAGCTGTCAAAGCACTTCATGGATTGATCTATAATATCTCGGGGCACATCCCGTTCGATAAGTTCGTTGATCGTATCCTCCGCCGCGGACAGGTGGGCGAAGATAGAGCATATCCTGTAGGCGATTTCAAGCTCCGGGGAGGGAGCCTTTGGGTACTGCATGCCCCAGGCGAGACTTCCAAGGGAAGGATCATGCATCATGCGGCGAAGAAGGTGTACATAGCGGCAAAGATTTTCGTTTTTTGCGATGGTATCCGCCGCCTCGCAGAGAACGTCACGGTATGTGGGGAAAAGGCCGTATTTGTCATCGAGGTAGCGCACTAAATCAGGGGAAATATACCCGGCGCCGACCTTGTCGTAGTCATCCATTACCTCGTCGTAAAAGTCGGAAAAGCAGTCGGGGTATTTTTCTATACCCAGTGAAGCGAAAAACTCATGGATGTCCATTTAATCTCACCCCCTACGATTTAACAGACTTATTATATACCTCGGGGGAGTGTTTGTCAAACAAAAAAGATAATCCCCGCATGTCTTTTCAGCGGGGATGTAAAAGAGCTATTTTTAGTTTATCTTTATGTTCTCCCAAAGGGTATTGATGTAATCAAGCATATCCGGAGAGAGGTTACGGTAGGCGAATTCGTTGTACTTCTCGGCGAAGCTTCCGAGCTCAGGGTAGAGCACCTCGATGACTTCTTCGCCCATGTCTTCAAGGTATGTCTCGTTATTATAGACAATGCTGTTGGGGGAGGCATAGTAAGTGTATTCAGCGTTGGCGATGGCAGGTTCTTCGGATAACATATAGTTTATAAATATTTCCGCCAACTCCTTGTTCTTGGCGCAGGTGGGAATACACATGGCGTCAACGTAGAAGTTTGTTCTCTCGGGGTAGTAGAAGCAGAGATCCACATCGTCTGCCTGGTTGTCGACCATGGTGAAGTAGTCTCCGGCATAGTAGGCGCCGATGACAGCTTCGCCGGCTTCCATGATGTTGTATATCTCATCCATGACGTAGCTGTAAACCAGGGGACGCTGGGTGAGAAGCTCCTCATAGGCTTCATCCCAATGGGACTTGTCAGTGGAGTTGGGATTGTAGCCCAGCTTGTACATAGCGGTGCCAAAAGCGTCGCGGGAATTGTTGAACTGCACTATATTGCCCTTATATTTCTCGTTCCACATGAGATCCCAGTTGCCTGCGTCGGCCCCGTCAACCTCGTTTGCGTTGTAAATAACTCCCACGATACCGTAGGTATAGGGCACGGAATATATGTCATCGGGATCATAATAAAGGCCTCTGAAATTCTCATCGATGTATTCATAGTTGGGTATATTGTCAAAATTCAGGGGCTGGAGCATTTTTTCCTCAGCCATACGGGCTATCATGTAGTCGGAGGGTATGATAACGTCGTAGCTGACGGCGCCGCTGGATATTTTTGAGTACATATCTTCGTTTGAGGCGAAGGTGGTGTAGTTGACCTTTAGTCTATTGCCGTAGGTCTCCTTGTACCAGATTTCAAATTCTTTGATGGTGTCGAAGGTTCCCTCGCTGCCATCGGAGATATACTCTCCCCAGTTATATACGTTGAGGGTAAGTGTGCCGGCGCAGCCTGAGAGGCAGAGCGTTGCAAGAATTGCGATTGCGAGAATAAGAGCGGTTTTTTTCAATGTCTGTTTCCTCCTTTTATGTTTAATCATGCATTTTCCCTGATTTTCTGGCTTCTCTCAGCTTCTTCCTGTCATCGTTGTCCACAAAATTTGAGATAAGCAGCAGGGACATGGTAACAAAGAAGATTATTGTGGCGAGGGAATACATCTTCGGGGTAACGGTTTTCTTCGTCATGGAATATATGCGTATAGGCAGCGTTTCGAAGCTGTTGCCTGCGGTAAAGTAGCTTATTACGAAGTCATCAAGGGACAGGGTGAAGGCCATTATGGCGCCGGTGACAATACCGGGCAGGATTTCCGGCAGCTCTACCTTGAGAAGAGCTCTCATGGGTGTGCAGCCCAGATCCATAGCGGCTTCCGGCAGCGCATTGTCCATCTGCTGCAGCTTCGGCAGCACCTGAAGAATGACATAGGGCAGACAGAATGTGACATGGGCGACGAGCATTGTCCAGAAGCTGAGGCTTGTGGAGGCTCCTACCAGCCTCCCCACGAACACGAACATAAGCATAAGGGATATACCGGTTATGATGTCCGGGTTTGTCATGGGGATATCGGTGACGGTGTTCATGGCTGCTCTGTACCACTTGGAGCGGAGCTTGTTTATGCCAACGGCTGCGGCTGTACCCATAAAGGTGGAGATGACAGTGGCGGCAAAGGCAAGAATCAGTGTGTTCTTTACGGAGTGGAGGGTGTTTCTGTCGCTGAGAAGCTCCTTGTACCACTGCATAGAGAAGCCGGAGTAAACCGAGAGGCTTTTGGCTTCGTTAAAAGAGAACAAAAGCATGACCATAATGGGAGCAAATAGGAAAACAAATATAATCGTAGTATATATTTTAGCAGACAATTTCATATTATTCTCCATTCTGCCGCTAAAGCGTCAGCACAAATAGAGATGAAAGCTGACGGATGGC
>JAAZBA010000205.1 GCA_012514045.1 Clostridiales bacterium
CGGAGCTTCAGTAGTATACGGACAGCAAAACATAATACAACTAAAACATAACCACGGACGGGGAAATTTCCCCGTCCGTACTTTTTACGGAAATTCGGTTGACTTTAATGTGTTACGGGGATAAAATGTATATATCCAGGAATACAGGAGACTTATTATGAAGGTTACACTACAAAATCTGACGAAAATATTCCCAAATCGAAATAGAAAAAGGCAGCCGGTGACAGCCGTCTATAATATTTCCTTTGAGATACCCGACGGTAAGCTTGTCGGACTTTTAGGTCCCTCGGGCTGCGGAAAAAGCACTACTCTTAACCTTATCAGCGGTCTGGAAAAACCCACCTCCGGTACGATTCTCTTCGGAGACGACGATGTTGCAAAGCTTCCGCCGGAGAACAGAGGCGTGGGGTGGTATTCCAGAACTATGCCCTCTACCCACATCTTACAGTCCTCGGCAATATTCTTTTTCCCTCTGTAGAATCTAAAAGGCAAGGAAAAATTGACAAAGAATCAAATTATGGAGCGAGCCCGCAAGGTGGCGTCGCTTGTACAGATTGAACCATATCTAGACAGAAAACCTTCGGAGCTCTCCGGAGGACAGCAGCAGCGTGTAGCAATCGCAAGGGCGCTTGTTAAATTTCCCCGGGTGCTTCTGCTGGACGAGCCTCTCTCTAACCTTGACGCAAGACTCAGGCTTCAGACCCGTGAAGAACTTAAGAGGATTCAGCAGGAGACCGGCATAACCACGGTGTTCGTGACCCACGACCAAGAGGAAGCTATGAGTATCTCCGACCTTATCGTTGTTATGAAGGACGGAATCTTGCAGCAGATCGGAGAACCTCAAACAGTTTACGACGAGCCCACAAACCTCTTTGTTGCGAAATTCCTGGGCAATCCCCCAATAAACATATTCAAAGGCTCTGTCAAAAACGAAATGCTGAGAATCGGAGACAGTGAAGTGCTTCGCTGCGACGGTGTCTCCGACAGAGAGGTAACCGCAGGCATACGTTCCGAAGGTTTTATCCTCTGCTCCGATGGTCCACTTCACTGCCGGCTTAAGGCTGTGGAAGTAATGGGGAAAGACACAAGCATTGTATCTGTCCATGAAGCCAGCGAAAGCCCTGTTGTCCGCGCCATTATATCCACCGACGGCGCACTCCAGGTTGAAAGCGATATGCGTTTTCTCCTAAAGAGTTCAAAGGTTCATCTCTTCGACACCATCACCGGACTTCGCATTCCCTTTGAAGAATAAAAGGGAGGACGGAATATGGAAAAGAACAATCTGAAAGCCTGGCTCTACCTTCTGCCGACGATAGCGTTCCTCGGCGTCTTCATGGTTTATCCCCTGATTGATGTCCTGATTTATTCCTTTGAGGAGGGCTACAACTCTGCGTCCCAGACTTATTTTGGGATAGGCTTCTATAACTACTCCTATGTCCTCCACGATCCCTATTTTCTCCAGGCGCTTAAAAACACATTTATCCTCGTTATCATAACTGTCCCGGTGTCCACGGGGCTTGCGCTGTTGATATCCCTGGGTCTAAGCTCTGTAAGAAAGCTAAAAGAGCTTTATCAGACAGTGTTTTTCCTGCCCTATGTTACCAACACCCTTGCGGTAGGCATGGTGTTTATAATTTTGTTCAAGAAAACTCCCTACTCCGATGGGCTTATAAATCTTCTTATCGGTCTCTTCGGAGGAAACTCTGTCGATTTTATCGACGGACCTTGCTGGGCAAAGATGTTTATGCTCTGCTTCTACACGGTTTGGGTGGTGCTGCCTTTCAAAATTCTGATCCTCACCAGCGCATTGGCCTCAGTTAAGCAGGATTATTATAACGCCGCCCGGGTGGACGCCGCTCCCAAATGGCGCATTTTCACCCGCATCACACTGCCAATGATCTCGCCAATGATATTCTACCTTGTTATCACCGGGTTTATCGGCGCTTTTAAAGCTTATTCAGACGCGGTTGCGCTGTTCGGAACAAATCTGAACGCCGCGGGAATGAACACCATCGTCGGCTATATATATGATATGCTCTATGGAGACTCAGGCGGATACCCCTCCTTTGCCTCAGCCGCTCCCACAATCTCTTTACCGGAGGGCATATCTCCGAGAGAGCGTCGCAGACAAACTCGCCGAGCGCTAATATAGCGAGGAATGCCAGAGTGAACTTAAATAGCAAGACCATTTCGGTTACCTCCTTTCCTCGTAAAACAGCGTCCAGTCGAATCCGAGTATCTCGGCTATCTTCTTTGCCTTCTCAGGCGAAGGTTTCGCAACACCGTTCTCATATGCACTTATAGTTTGCCTTGTAAGCCCTACAGCTTCACTAAGTTCCTGTTGCGTCATCTTTTTTGTCTCTCTGATTTTAGCTAAATCCATTGAATTCCCTCCCTTAATGCAATTTATATTTGCCTTTGTCCGTATTATAGCACAACAGATTTGCCTTGTCAGTACCTTTTGCAAATTATTTTTGCTTTTTTATTTTTTTGCAAAAGTTTCCTGCACCTGTTGCAAAAGCAAATGATATTTGCTATTATATAGGTAAAGGAGGTGTCACCATGCTTAAGGATAATCTGATTGCCGCAAGGTTAAAGAAAAATTATACCCAGCAACAAGTCGCAGATCATCTTAATATGAAGCGCCAATCTTACGGAGCTTATGAACGTGGCGTTAGCATACCTGATGCTAAGACATTACAGATTCTTGCCGACTACTTTGACGTCTCTGTTGATTATCTTCTGAGACGTGATAACTCAGAAGATCCTCCCGAAATTCCCGAAGAAGATATTAAGTTCGCGCTTTTCGGCGGAGTGAATAATCTTACTGATGAGATGTATGAAGAGGTCTTGGAGTTTGTCGAATTCGTTAAACAGAAGTATGCCAAAAAGCAAATAAAAGGCTCCTCTGTACCACCAAAGGGAAAAGACGAATAAAAAAGCCCCATTGTAGGTGATATTATGTTCTGGGACAGATTTAAGCTGTTGTGTCATGAAATAGGCAAAGCTCCAAACCGTGTGGGAGAGAGTATAGGTGTTTCTTCTGCTACAATCACAAAGTGGAAAAACGGATCTATCCCTAACGGAGAATTGCTTGCTAAAGTCGCCGATTATTTTGATGTATCAATGGACTATCTCATGGGGCGTTCATATGTGCGCAAAGGTTTGAGCGATGATGACTTTAGGTTTGCCCTTTTCCGCGGCTCCGAGGGTATAACCGACGAGATGTTCGAGGCGGTTCTTGAATACGCCGAGTTCGTAAAACACAAGTACGCTAAAAAAGACGAATAAAAAAAGTCCCACGGATATCTCCGTAGGGCTGTAAGTTTTGTATTATGAAGGGGGAATATTTGTGAGGTATAAAAAAACTCCTCGAACAAAAGGTTATTTTAGGATGACTGAATTAGATGAATATCCATATCAGCCACCGCCGCCAAAGCCCCAGAAGCCGAAATGGACTGACCGGGACTATGGTATGATGTTTGGTACGATTGCTGTACTAATTATTATCTTTTTCGTTATGCATAAAATAGGTAAATACGAGAGTGAAAGTCATTTTTGGCGGCGCGCCTATGAAAATGCCCAGGTGGAAGCAGAAGAATTAAGGTCTGAAATTATTTCCTTAAAAGAGGAGCTTTCACACGCTAAAATGGAGCTTGAAGATATCACTGAAAGATGGAACTTGAAGAATCCTCTGGAAGATTAGATTAAAAAACGAGGAGGAATAGCAATGCGTTATTTCCGGATGAAACCAAAAGCATATGGGATGGCGCTTCTGCGCCCTGTTTTTGAGATATGCGTCAAA
>JAAZBA010000301.1 GCA_012514045.1 Clostridiales bacterium
CAGTTTTAATGCTATCTGTGTCTCTCCACAGCTTGCAGACTCGGAATCAATCACATGAATCTGCTTGTCTCCATATTTCTCGTGATACAATTGCTTTCCCAATACTGCGCTATTATAGCTGCCGCTCAAATGGGAAGAAAGTGTAATAGCAAACACCTGCTCGGCATCCGTATGATATGCCTCCATGAACCTCTCCGGAGATGGGCATGCTGATTTGGGACATTTGGGGTAATCTGCAACCCTCTTAAGAAATTCCGCCTGATTAAAGTCATCATCATCCAAAATCTGATACTCTCCAACCTCCAGTCCCAGCGGCACTCTCTCAAACCGCTCATCATGCAAATACTCCTTCGGCAATTCACAACAACTGTCCACTACAATCTTAAAACTCATGACATAATCTCCGTTTCTATAATATATAATTCTACGCTTATCATCATACGTGGTTTTCATTACTACATAGTAGCACGCAACTCCTCTTGTGTAAAGTTACAATTCATACTATAATAGAAATATTAATGCACTTCATAAGGAGAACTGTTTATGACAGCCATTCAGATTACAGGCACCAAAAATTTTATGAACCAGCTGCTTGCAGGAGATACCTTTGACATTTTCCTTTTAGAGGAAGCAGTTATCTCCACGGCAAACACCTACACAATAGATGGTCATATCAACAAAGAATTTTACCCATCCGAGGAACAGACTCCCGAAAACATTCCCTACGATTTTCAACCTTGGAGCGAAATAAAAGGAATGTGTTTTGACCTGATTAAGGGAAAACACACTCCTTTGTATTTTAAGTTTGTATTTCATCTAAAGCCCGAACACATCAATGACCTGCTCGCAAAAGAAGGCAGTTCCTTTGATATTGCACAGCTAAAAGCTTTGGTACTTACGGTAAAATACGACGGCACCAAAGCCGTACTCACCACCGGAAGTTCATACCACAGCTTTATTATGTCCAAGGAACCGGAAAACATCTGGGACAAAGCTTTCAGCCGTTATCTCTCCACAAAAGAGATTACTTTCGAACATTTATAATGTCCTGATAATAATTTTCCTGGAGGATATAGGCGCTGAACTGATATCTGTCCTTAACCTCCTGCTTCATCGCATCAAAGTAAGCATCCTGCATGGATTCTGCGACCTTCAATCTTCCGTCTTCACCCGTAAGCCATTTTGTCTGCTTCGCTTTCTTGTTGTATATACAGGAATCCGTCACGAAGCTTCTGTCATTAAAGATAACCATTCCCTCCACATCAGAGAAAATATCTCTTCCGGCATACATTCTGGAGTCATATTCGAAGCCAAACAGATTTAGCAAGGTAGGCAAAAGATCCATGGAACCGCATGCCTTGGTCACGGTTACAGGTTCCTCTTCCATACCTGCGTTCCAAAGAATCAGATTATTGCGGAATTTGTCCATGCCATCCGACAAGTCTTTTCCCGCCAGCTCCTCATATTCTTCCTCGGTCATTGCATACGGATAGTGGTCTGCACTCATGCAGATAACAGTATTTTCCAGCTTTCCTGCTGCTTCCAATTCGGCGAGTAAATATTCCAATGCCTTATCAAGTTCAATATGGCATGCGATATAAGCCTGGGCATTCTCAGACATTTCAAGTCCCTGCACTGCTTCTTTGTTTTTACG
>JAAZBA010000278.1 GCA_012514045.1 Clostridiales bacterium
TGAGGGGATTTTTCCACCAGGAGGGCACCTCGCTGAATTTCGGTTTTTCCGGGGTGTAGCGGCCGTACTCGATGAGCTTTTCCCGGAACAGAGACACTCCCTGCCACTCATCCTCTGGAAAAGTGACGAGTATCTCGGGAACGCAATATGTTTTGACCTTTTTGTTGCCTCCGCAACTCTCTACGAGGAAGGACATGTCCGGCTGGAGCCTGCAGAGCTTGGAGTCAGGTATATCCAAAAGCCCGATTGCCACAGTTCCCTCGGGAGAACCCAAAATCATGTTCAGTTCCGGGGGAGAAAAATATCCATTGGAGGAGATGTCCGGCAAATGGAAGAAGAAATCCATGTTTTTTCCCCCATTGTTGCGGGGCTGCACGTTCAAAGCGCGGTCAAATCCCTTGACCTTGACGCCTCCGAAAAAGACTACGGATTCATATATAGGCGTTGTCTTCTCAAATTCGTATTTTAAAGCTATTTTCACGCTGTCACGGGCGAAATCAACCCTGGCTTCGCAGCCTTCGCCGCTGTAAACGGCAAAATTATCCCCTTCGGAGGACAGGCTCAATGGGTATTCCTTTCCGTTAAGTGATGCCGCCATAGGCAGTGATATCTCCGCCCCGCCGCGAAGCAGAACAAAATCGGTCCCCGCGGTATATTTGTAAGTCATATTGTAAACCTCCCTGTGTTATGTGATCAGTATACCATAAAAATGAGGTCGCGTTAAGAGCTCCCAGTGCAAAAGAGGCTATATGGTTTTTCTCCTGTTGTTTCTGTTATATAGGATAATTTTGTTATTATTTGCAATAAATTCAATGATTATAGAGATTTTATGAAAAATACCCGCCTGAAGCGGGCGGGTATTTTAAAATTGTCAGCTTAGTCGAACAGTGTAAGATAACGCTCGTACTGCTGCTGCTTCACTTTACGGATTTCTCCCTCGCCGAGGATCTCCATGGTAGAGAGGTAGTTCTCCCACTCGCCTTCGATGTTGCCGTTGTTTGTAACCCAGCTGGCCATTGTCTCTTCGATATACTTCTGGACATCGGCCTGATACATTGTCAGTATCTCGGTCTCATCCTCAAGAGGCGCAATCTCCTGTACGCTTTCTACCACATGATCAAGGTAAGCGGCATCGCGTTCATCGCGCCACTGCTGGTCACCCTTCTCCCATGGGAGGTTATAGTCAGCGAATGCCTGTGGAGTCATAATCCTGGGAAGCTGCTGGAAGCGGTTTGCCGCCATCCAGTCAGACCAGGTGTTGTAGCCCGCCGGGAGCTTGTCTGTTCCGTACTCGTGATATGTCTCATCCAGCATAATACCGACAGGACCCTTGTCAACCTGGATTGAATTGTCAGGCTGCATCATGTAATCACACCAGCGCATAACAACCTCAGGATTCTTGCAGGCTACTGTAATAGCCAGCTGACAGCCCACGTCAACGGATCTCAAACTCGGAATGTACCATTTAGCTGTATTGCCATTGGCATCCTTAAGAAGAGGCATTGTGGTGTACTGAGTCTTATTGTCGCCGAAGTGCCAAGGCGGTGTGTAGCCAAGAACTATACCGTATACAGCGGGCTCACCCTTGCCGCGAGCGTTTCTTGTGGCATTATCGATTGTGAACATCTCAGGATCCAAAAGACCTTCGTTGTAGATGTCACGCAGATAGATACAGGCATCGCGGAAAGACGTGTTGATATATCCGTTTACAACTTCGCCGTCAATAACCTGATAATCACCGGGAATACCGAAATTGCCGATGAAAGGTGTGACACTTTCAAGCAATGACCAAACCTTCGCGATAGCAAAAGGGATTTCATCTGTATTATCGCCGTTTCCATTGGGGTCACCGTCCTTGAATGCACGCAGAACGTCTGTGAACTCGTCCAGTGTTGTGGGCATATCAAGTCCTAAAGCATCGAGCCAGTTCTGGTTAATGTTGTAACCGCGGCACCAGGAATCTATCTCACAAAGATAAGGGACAAAGTAGATTTCTCCATCAGAGGACATCATGGCGACGCGGACAGTGTCATCCGCATACTGGTTAAAGTTTACGGCGTATTTGTCGAGAAGATCGCTCAGAGGCATGAGAATACCCATGGGACCGTACTGATGGCACTCGTCCTTTGTCGGAACCGAGGGACCTAAAACATCAGGGTAATCCTGGGAAGCCCACATTAAAGCCTTACGCTCGGCGATGGCCGCAGGGGAAATACATATCCACTCGGGATATACGTTTGTGGCCTCGGATACAATCTTGTTCATGGGGAACTCTTCAGGAGCCGTGGCATCAGAGGATGCCCAGATTGTGAAGCTCTCGGGCTCATTGCATACAGGCCAGCCCGTCTCATTGAAGTTGGAAGCGGGTTCTTCAACCTTTTCCTCTTCCTTCTTAGGTTCTTCCTTCTTTTCTTCTTCTTTTTTAGGTTCTTCCTTTTTTTCTTCCTTCTTCTCCTCAGTCTTTGTCTCCGTCTCAGCAGATGTATCTGACGCTGAGGAATCGGTGCTCTTGTCGGAGCAGCCAGCAAACAGGCAGACAAGAAGCATCAGAGCCAGGATAAAGGCTATAAGTCTTTTGTTCATTGTTTGTTCCTCCATTTTAATAATATATGCTTATTCGCGACCGCTCGTACGCTGCAGGCACGATATAGCCTAAGGTTTTATCCCTTGATGGAACCCACCATAATACCCCGCACAAAGTACTTTTGCAGGAAAGGATAGAGCACAAGTACCGGCAGTGACACGACGATTATAAGGGAGTATTTGATCTGCTCCGCCAGCTGGGCGATAACCTGCTGGGATTCCGGATCCTTCATCTCCTCATTTGTTACCCGGCTGAGCACAAGAATTTCTCTTACAATAAGCTGCAGGGGATAGAGCTCACGTTTTGACAGATAAAGAATTGCGTTGAAATAGGCGTTCCAATGACCTACGGCGTAGAACAGCACCATAACCGCTAAAAGAACTGTAGATAAAGGCAATACAATGGAAAAAAAGAATTTGAGTCTGGAGCAGCCGTCGATCTCAGCGGCCTCATAAAGCTCATTGGGGATGTTTGACTGCATGAAGGTACGGGCAATGATAAGATTATAGGCAGAGCAAGCGCTGGGAAGAATCATAACCCATATCGTATCAATTAAACCTAAATTCTTGATAATGAAGTATGTGGGGATCATGCCTCCGCCAAAGAACATGGTGAAGGTAATAAGAAAGCTGAAAATACGTCTCCCGGGGAATTTAAGACTAAGAGCATAACCGGCAGACATGGTCAGAGCGATATTGATGGCAGTGCCGAGAATGGTGTAAATAATGGTGTTGCGGTAGCTGTTGAGGATGTTGGGATTGCTGAACACTCTCTCATATCCTATTATCGAAAAGTCCTTCGGTCCTAAAAGCGTCTCGCCGCGCATAACGGCGAAAATATCGGATATGGACGCGCATACCACAAAGTAAAGGGGATAAGCTATAACAAAGCCCAGTATCGCTAAGAGGATTGCGCTGAGGATATAGAACACCCGGTCTGCCGCAGTATCCCGCATGGGGTTTTTCTTACTCTTACCGAACATGACTTATCCTCCTTAAAACAGCGATGTGTCATTGATTTTATTTGCTATTGTATTCACAATCAGAAGCACAACGAAATTCACTACGGAGTTGAAGAGCCCCACAGCGGCACTGTAGCTGTACTGTGTCTTTAGAAGACCCTGTTTATACACATATGTTGAGATAACCTCGGATACAGTACTATTCTGGGCGTTCTGCATGAGGTATATTTTCTCAAAACCTACGGAGAGCACAGAGCCAGAGTTTAGGATAAACATTGTAATAACAGTGGGAGCAATGCCGGGAAGATCGATATACCAGATTCTCTTCCATATATTAGCGCCGTCCACAATAGCTGCCTCGTGAAGCTCCGGGCTTATACTGCTGAGTGCGCTTATGTATATAATTGCCGACCAGCCCAGCCCTTGCCATACACCAGACCACACATAGAGGTGATCGAATAGCGCAGCCACTCCGAAGAAGTTTATAGGCTCCGCACCAAGCATTTCCCGCACGATGTTGAATAGTCCGCCATCATAGGAACAGAATATCTGAAGCATACCCACCATAACAACAGTGGATATAAAATGAGGCGCATAGGATATCGTCTGCACAATGCGTTTGAAAGCCATATTGCGCTGATAGTTGAGAATAAGCGCCAGGATGATAGCTAGAGGGAAGGAGGCGGCTATACTGTAAATACTGATTCTCAGGGTGTTCCTGATAACCTGCCAGAAGAACGGGCTCTCAAGGAAGCGTTTGAAGTGCTTCAGTCCAACCCAGGGACTTCCCTCAATACCCAAAATAGGGTTGAAGTCAGTAAAAGCTATCCTAATGCCGTACATAGGCAGATACGCAAATATTATATAATAAACAAGTGTCGGCAGTAACAGTACATAAATTTCCCAACTGGTGAGAATGTTGTGCAGTAGACGCTTTCCCTTGCTCTTCCTTCCCACAGTTCCGAATTCCGCCATATAAGCTCCCCCTTAGTAAATATAAGCATATATTCTATGAACAAATGTTATCATATTTATATATTAATGCATGCCAAAAACAAAGTAAATAACCATATGGGAGTTTTCATGGTTATTTATCAAGTAATATTAAAACATCAATAATCACCAAAATATCCTCGTTTTGTGTTGGTTTGTCAATGATATGTTACACCGAGGCGCAAGAAATTAAAGAGAGTGATTTTAGGAGAATTCCAGTTAAGAGGCCGCATAGGGAAGTTGTTATATTTACGGAGATGAACA
>JAAZBA010000387.1 GCA_012514045.1 Clostridiales bacterium
CATGAAGGAGAAGAGCACCGCTGGCAAAAACTCCGGCTCCTTCCATATGGTAAATAGTCGCGCGACGACTTTAAGTGGGGATGCCAAAAGCATGTCCATCCCCACTCTCATCGCCACAAGCTGCCACAACAGCAACGCTATAAGAATTGATATTCCTTTGTAAACCGTTGTTTTATTCATAAATCCGGTAGAAGTCATCCCCCGGCAGCTTTCCCCCCACGGCCTTGGGATTTTGTCCGAAGAGAATCTCCAGATAGCCCGCAAGGGAGGTTTTCATATCCTTTCCCGTTATGCAAACCATATTGCAATAGGGAATGGCTTTTTCTGCTATGGGAGCCTTTACTATGTCGTATTTCTCCACGAGAGCGGCGCCCTCGGAGAGATTATTGTTTGTAAATTCCACGGAAGCCTTGTATTCCTCAAGGAATTTTGCCACGGCTTCAGGGTTTTCCTTGACAAAATCGGTACGAGCAATCAGCGCCGCGGTTATGAAACGGCTGCCATTGTCAAGGTCATCCCAAACCTTCGTAAGGTCGATGGCGATTCTCAGGTTTTCAAGCTGATTAGACGCAACAGTTACGAATGGTTGAGGCATCATGGCGATGGCGTGATCCATTGTAGCCATCTGAGCCACCACCTCCGTAGGCTCGCTCTTCCACTCGATTGTAACGTCCTTTTCAGAGTCGAGGCCGCTCTGTGCCAAAAGGTACTGTAAGGCGTATTCCGGTGTTGTGCCCTTGCCTGTGGCGTAAATTGTCTGCCCCTTAAGGTCTTCGAGACTCTGTATCGTCTCTCCGCCCTTTTCCACGATGTAAATTACTCCCAATGTACTGACAGCGATAGCCTGCACGGCTCCGTCCGAATTGTTGTAGAGCACCGAGCCCAGGTTAGCTGGGACGGATACGATATCAATCTCTCCTTTGAGAAGTTTCGGCGTCAGCTCGTCCGCGGCGGCAGCCATTGTGAATTCATATTCGTTTGCCGTCTTCTTGTTTTCCGCGTCATCAAGAAGCTTTACCATGCCCATGGAGGTGGGTCCCTTAAGTCCGCCGAGACGTATTGATACGGGGGTATATTCCTCTGTCTTTGTTTCCGGCGCTTTTACCTGGCATCCTGCAAAAGCAAAGGTTAAAATAAGTATCGAGAGTATAAGTGCTATAGCTTTTTTCATTTCGGGTTTCCCTCTTTCTTTTTTGGTGACTCTATTATACGCCAAAAAAGAAAAACTTGTCGTTGCATACGCAACGTAATTATTCACTATATTTCAGCAGCTTGAAGGTGTTTTTATGGAAATCGATTATACCTTCGCGTTTCATTTTCGCAAGTTCCCTTGACAGCGCCGAGCGGTTAGCTCCGATGTAGGTAGCCATATCCTCCCGGTTGAAGGGTATCCGGAACACGCTGCTTCCGCTTGCGGCGGACATTTCGCTTAAATACACCATCAATTTCTCCCGGATGGAGATTTTCGAGAGGATTTGTATTCTGTTGTTCATAGAAAGAATCCTTGCGGCAAGAAGGGCGGTAAATCTTTTCTGCATTGCCGTAACATCCTCTTCTCTGCTTCCGTACAGACCGTCCACAGACAGCCACAGCACCTCCGAATCCTCCGAGGCGCAGACATATACGGGTGAATCCTCAACAATAAGGAGACACAGAGACTCTCCGAAGGTGACCCCCGGCTGGACCTCCGCCATAATCATGCTGTTTCCGTCGAAATCATCGCTGCGGGCTTGCACCAGTCCCGACAGCACAAGGCCAAAACATTCCATTCTCGTCCATGCATGATGGAGTATTTCTCCCCTGCGGTAGACCTGCGACCTGCCATGCAAAAGGGAAACCGCCTTGCGTAGCTCTTCTTCCTCCATGCCGGAAAAGAGGGGGTTTTTAAGGATAACGCTCCTGTAAAGCTTAATTTTATCCAATGCAGTATCACTCCTTATGGCAACCGGGGATTTTAGGAACATTTGTCTTCGTTTGAACTGGCGGAGCGTATTTCGTCATCGTAAATATGAGCATCAATCACTTTTATTGTGTCCGGCGTCACATCGCAGGGAAGATGTATGACTTTCACTCCTTTATTTTTCGCCTCGTTCAGCGCGTCCCCGAATTCCGGTTGGGTATCAATGTTCGGCAAGACTTTTTTTACCTTCGGCATGGATATGACAAAGGTGACATAGCACTCAAAGCCCTCTGTTGCGGCTTTCGTAAGCTCCCGCAGGTGCTTAACGCCCCGCTGTGTGGGCGCATCGGGGAAGTATCCCACGCCGTCGATCTCCAGAGTACAGCCTTTGACCTCCAAAAGTATCTTTCTGTCGCCGATTTCCATATAGAAATCCATTCTGGAGCCTCCGTATAGGTACTCTGGCTTCAGAAGAGTTATACCGTCAAACATCTCCGGGAAAGCTTCAAGCCACTCCCTTACCGCCACATTCGGAGCCTGACTGTCGATGTTGACCCAGCCGAGACCGTTTTTATGTACAGCCACAAGGTCATACTTTGTTTTTCGCGCTTTGTTGTCCGGCGCCGTCAGAGCGATTTTGCTTCCGGGGATCAGCAGTTCTTTGCAGCGTCCCGTATTTTTTACATGTACTGTCTCCATGCCGCTCTCTGTTTCCACCAGGGCAACAAAACGGTTCGGTCTGTCAATGAACGTTCCGTATGTGATATTATTATATTTCATTTAGTCTTCAAGTCATTCAGTTTTCAAGCTTCCAGCCGTTGTCGTTATGGTATATCATGAGCTTTGTTATGCCGCCGTCCACGCAGACATTCTCTCCCGTAATAAATGAAGCCATATCGGAACAGAGGTAGAGCACCATATTCGCTATATCATCGGGGTTGCCCACTCTGCCGGCGGGATGCTGTGCAGCATCCGGTCCGGCATAAACGGTGAAACTGTTGTCGATCCATCCCGGGGAGACGGAATTGACTCTCACCCGCTCGGAAAGGCTTACAGCGAGGGCATGGGTCAAAGCGGAGATACCGCCCTTGGCGGCTGTATAGCTCTCGGTCTGGGGCTGACTCATACGGTCACGAGAGGAGGAGATGTTGACAATACTTGCTCTTTCGGCAAAATAGGGGTTAAACAGCTTCGCAAGATAAAACGGCGCCGTTACGCCCACTCTCAATGCGTATTCAAAAGCCTCATAGCTTCCCTCTGTCAGACCTGTGCTTTTTGGGGCGGCGTTGTTTATGAGATAGTCTATATGGCCGAAATCGGAAATGACTTTTTCGGCGAAGCGTTCAAGTGTCGCCTTATCCGAGAGATCTCCCGTGAAATAACCGTTTTCCAGAATATCAATTACACAGACCTTGGCTCCCGCGTCCTTAAACCTCTCACATATACGCTTTCCTATGCCTCGGGCGCCGCCGGTTACAACGGCTACCTTGTTATCAAAATTAAACACTGTCGCTTCCTCCTCGTGATATTGTCTGCTTGCAGTCCTTCTTATTTGCTCTATGGTTCAGTATAGCATATAAATATTGCGTATTCAAGCGCAAAAGGTAATTTGAAGTTGCAATCGAAGCGCGGGAATGTTATAATATCTCCCGAGTGAAAAAAGAGGAGAATACAGAAATGAAAAAAAGCTTTTACGCTGTATGCGTATTCCTAAGTCTTCTGCTGTTCGCGTTGTTCAGCACCTCTCAGGGAGTGCTGCTGACACCTATTGTAAATTTTTACAGCCTCACCGAATCAAGCCAGGGAGCGCCCAACGCGGCTATGAACATCGGCTGCACCATTGCGCTTTTGTCCTCCCTTTTCGTGATGGGACGTATTTCCAAGCCGAAATTGCTTGTGATATTCACCGTCACCGCCGTACTTTTTATTCTTCCCGCCGCTCTTAAGCCCTCATTTACAGTTTTTACTATACTGTACCTGTGCATAGGCATCTCCCTGGGATACCTTGATACGCTTTCTTCTTCCGCCATCGCGGATTTGTTCACGGGAAAGCGGGGCTCGGTTATGATGGGTATCCTCCACGCCATGTTCGGCATCGGGGGCATGCTGACACCGATCCTGATAGGTTCCCTTATGGACAGGGGACTTGCATGGAACTACGTATACCTTATAATAGGCGGGCTGGGCATTCTGCTCTGCTTATACATTATTCCCGTAGGCAGAAACTGGATCAAAAACGATGTGGCGGTTAAGACCGTAGCGCCGAAGCTAAGCCGTGATACCCTTCGCCGTTTCCTCGGCGACAGGGAAAACCTGACGATTCTGCTTGCAACGGTGCTTTACGCTTTCTACTTCGGCGGCATCACCGTATGGACCGGCAGGTTCATTGAGCATGAACTTGACGGAGGCGCCATGGGGGCAATCTCCCTGTCGCTTTTCTGGCTGGGAATCACGCTGTGCCGTACATTTTCTCCCATGCTCAAGATAACACCTCTTCGTTATCTCCAAGTGTCCTGCATTATCGGCGCCGCGGTTCTCGTTCCCGGGGTGCTTTCCGGCAACGCCTATATTATGGGCGCCGCCGCGGCGCTTACCGCGCTGCTGGCGGGGGCTTATATCCCCATGACTCTCCACCTATGCTGCGACAGGTTCAGGGAGAACACCATGCTTGTCACCACGGCGGTGCTTCTGTGTGTATACGGAGGACAGGCTTTAGGTCCTGCACTGATAGGTAAGATCGAATCACTTTCCAGCATAGCTTACGCCATGCTAACCACTCCGGTGGCGCTTGCTTTGTCGGGAATCGCCTTGCTTACCGTTAAGGAAATGAAAAATTCATAAAAACAACTGCCGCGGCGACAAATTCAAAAATGTCGCCGCATTTTATTTATATATTTTATCGGTATCAGAGCGGTAAAAGCTCACAAACTGCTTCTGTAGCCTACGCTCCGTATAAGCATTCCTTTATGGTATCGTGTATCTTTGCTCTGTAGCCGTTTGGCATGGCAACGTTGTCATCTCCGTAGCAGGTGCGGTTCGTGAGTATGACAGCGTAGAGATTTGTCTCCCTGTCCACAAACACAGACGTGCCGGTGTAGCCGGTGTGACCGTAGGAGCCGAGGCAGAACAGCTTGCCGGGCTGCTCGCTTACCTCGTTAACAAGCTGGAAGCCGAGACCTCTGGATAGCTCCGCGAAAGGTGTATGGTTCTGTATAGAAAGCTCAAAAAGCTCGTCGGAGATAAGTCCCTCGTACCTTCTGCACAGTTTCAGGGCATATTTCACCATATCGTCAAGGGAGGCAAACAGTCCAGCGTTACCGGAGATACCGGAGAGCATACGTGCGTTTGTATCGTTTACAAGACCATACAGAGCGGGGTTCTTCTGGGCGTTTGATATATCAAGGTGTCTGGAAGGGGTAAAGCAGGCGTCTTTCATGCCTATCCTGTCAGCTA
The DNA here is from genome assembly GCA_012514045.1 of Clostridiales bacterium. GTDB lineage: Bacteria > Bacillota > Clostridia > Oscillospirales > QAMX01 > JAAZBA01. The sequence continues at coordinate 5,354 of JAAZBA010000387.1, forward strand.
CCATGGATTTGAAAAGCTGGGACAGCTTAAGCCCCGAGAGCTTCTCAAGGATTTTTCCCAGCACGATGTAGCCCATGCAGCTGTATATCACATCCGCGCCTGTTTTATACTCTAGCTTGCGGGACAGAATGGTCTTTACCACATTATTCGGGTTCGGGTCAACCTCATGCCAGTGGTATGAGGGGTGGAAACCTGCCTGATGGGTCATGAGCTGCTTTATTGTAATATCCTTCTTGTCCTTCGGCGCGTCAAAAAAATCGCCAATAGTGTCGCTGAGAGACAAATCTTTCAGGTTAATCATCGAAAGGGCAATAAGGGAGGTGGACACCACTTTCGTAACAGAAGCCATGTCAAAAAGAGTGCGGGATGTGACATTATGGGAAAGGATACGGAAATATTCACCGTCCGCGTCTCCTACCGACAGCGCGTAGTCGGAGTATACCCTTGTTTTAACACCTTCTTCAAGCACTTTGTTCAAATTCTCTATATTATATCTCATAAGACTTCACTCCTTGTCGTGTCATTTTACCACAACTATACGCTGTTTTCAATACTAAACAGCAGTGACGGCAAATATTCAGCCCCAATTTTGTTATGAATTCTAATTATTTTTCAAAACATCTTGACAATTAGTTAATATTATGGTAGAATGCTGCTCAAACAATCGATTAAGTGTTTTATGCACGGAAATCGGTTGTGAAAAATTTTTAAGGAGGCAATCCCCATGACAAAGCGTTTACTTGCAATCCTCCTTGCGGCTCTTATGCTGATTACTCTCTTCGCTGCCTGTTCCTCCGACAAGAAGACAGACGAAAGCTCTTCCGAAACAAAGACGGAAGAGAAGAAGGAAGAGACTAAAAAAGAAGAGACCAAGAAGGAAGAACCCAAGAAAGAAGAACCTAAGAAGGAAGAACCCAAAAAGGAAGAAGCTTCTTCCGGCGCTGCCTATGAGCTCAACGAGCTCGGCCAGCTCCCGCTTGTAAAGAGCGGCGAAGCTGTTCTCTCCATCGGTTTCCCCCAGTCCCCGTCTGTAACTGACTATGAGGACAACTACCTCACAGACTTCCTTGAAGAGCGTGGAGGCTTTGAAATCGAGTTTGTATTCTTCCCCACCAGCGGCACTGAAGCCAGACAGAAGCTAGAGCTTATGATTTCATCCAACCAGGAGCTCCCAGATATCGTAACATCAATCGGCGTGGGCTCCATCGGCAAGCAGACTTACGGACAGCAGGGCGTATTTCTGGAGCTCGATGAGTGGCTGGAGACAGAGACATTCTGGTTCCCGCAGGCTAAGGAAAGGTGGCTTACAGAGCAGGAGAAGAAGGACATAGTCACATTCTACAAGTCCACAGATGGACATACTTACGGCTTCCCCTACGTAACATGTGACCCCACAGACAACGTTTCCCGCTGCCTTTGGATTAATAAGCCCTGGCTTGACACTCTGGGACTTGATGTCCCCAAAACAACAGACGAATTTTTCGATGTTCTTGTTGCTTTCCGCGACAAGGATCCGAACGGTAACGGCATAAACGATGAAATCCCCTTTACAGGCGCAAATACCTGGGTATCCGATCCGGTTGAAGTTCTCATGAATGCTTTCATCTACTACTCTCCCTACAGACTTAACGTTGAAAACGGAGTTGTAAGCGTTCCTTATGTTGAGGAAGCGTACCGCGATGGTCTGCGCTGGATGAACTCCATGTTCAAGGAAAACCTCTTTGATGCCTCTTCGTTTACAATGGACGGTTCACAGCATAAAGCTATATTCGATCTCCCCGATGATCAGATTTCTTACTGCGGATCCTTCGCAGGACATCCATATACAAAATTTGCTATAGATAATCCTCACAGAACAGAGTATATCCATGCTTTCCCTCTTGAGGGACCCAATGGCGTTGCTTATGCCCCAACTGAAGTGACAGGCTACGGCTACAGCTGCTTCATCACAAAGTATGCAGAGGATCCTCTACTTGCTTTCCGTTTCCTCGACTCACAGTGCGATCCCGAAGCCGCCATAACAGTACGTTGGGGCGCCGAAGGCGTAAACTGGGAATGGGCTGAGGAAGGCGAGACAACTCGCTTAGCGCCTCTTGGCTATAAGGCGGTATTTAAAGAGCTCGAGATTATTTGGGGCACTGAGAACAACACAATCTGGAACGCCAACCCCTTTAACTTCGCTCCCGCCGCTGTATATGCTGGTACTGTAGCTAAACCTCAGGAGGATTTTACAAGCGAAGCTGCATATCTTGGTGAGATTATATATCATAACTCCATATTTGATCTTGTAAAGCCGGAGTGTACCCCCGATGAGACGGTGACGATCATGGTTTATACCGCCGAAGAGGATGCCCTTATTACAGAAATCGGCACACCGATTCTTGAGTACGAAAGAGAGTGCCGTGCCGCGTTTGTCACAGGCACAATGGATATCGAGAAGGATTGGGATTCCTATATAGACACCCTTTACAGCATGGGTCTTGAAGACTACATCGCCACCGTTCAGCAGTGCTACGACAGAATGTACAAGTAATACCTGAATAGTTTAAAAGAACCGCCCCTCAGGGCGGGTGCTCGTAAGACAGTAATTCATCGAAAAATACGAATTACGGCATCTGTCTGACAGGTTGGAAAACAAACGAACATACGGCATTCGGCTTCTGTCGGATGCCGTTGTTCGTTTTTGAGGCGAAAAGCCTTGTTTTTATGCTCTGTACGGCAAGGATGGTGAAACGGGTGAAATAGTTGCTGTTTCTGTGATAAAAACATATAAAACAGCGAATCACGCCATAGTGAATGTTCCTCGCTATGGCGTATAAATCTTTACAATTCAGCAAGCAATCCCACAAAACCGTTAAGTCGATAGCTGCACATTTCGATGCAGACTATGCGGAATGTCGCTAAAATTACTCTATCGCCTTTGGTTCATAGAAAAGTTACACTTTAATGCGGTAAATTTCGGTGAACCTATTGAAAAACACGACACCTTTATGCTAGAATGTGTGTACACACATTATATGTGAATGGAGGTAAGGCAAACGCAAGAATTACTATCTTGTGCGTTCAATATGGATAGCGGCTGCGTAGAGTTGAAATTCAGCGATAGCAGTATGATTGCCATTAACTGTACTGCCGTGGAAAATGAAATCGCTGACAATATGTATCAGCGGTCTGAACTTGACTATCTTATCTACAATGACCCGTTGGCGTATGCCGACCTCGTTTTGAATGGTGACCCGGAGGCATATCTCAAATCTGTCACCGAGTACAAGCCTTTGGATTAAAGCACGGTACATCAAACACCGAATCAAGAATGGACTTTGAGCGAAAGTGAGGTATAACAATATGAAACAGATTATTACTATTCAACATACACAATCAATTCACCACACAAATGGTATGGTGGGTTCTTGGACAGATTGGGATCTTTCTGAATTGGGCATTGAACAAGCTGAAAGAATAGGTCAGAAATTAGCAAAGCAGTTATCCGATCGCAAAGTCGTTATGTATGCTTCTGATCTTCTACGAGCAAAACATACCGCTGAAATTGTCGCAAAGCACTTGGAAATCACGCCTAACATTAGAACGGAACTCCGAGAGCGCAATTTAGGTAAATGCGTTGGCAAATCCGTTCAATGGCTCCGTGAGAACATTGAGGTTCAAGAGAAAACCATTGATGACAGGATGTTTTCCGATGCTGAGAGCAGACGAGATGAATGGAATCGCTTAAAGCCGCTTTTTGATGAGATAATGGCAAGTGATGATGAATGCATCATCGTAGTATCTCATGGCGATTTGCTGAGCGTTTGGAATACGATGTTCCTCGGGATGGATGTGGAAACTCTGAATCAGTTTGAGCTTTTTGGTATGGCAGGTGGTGTTTCATTTATGCTCCAAAACGATGAGGGTAAGCGGTTCATTAAGAAAATGAGTGACTTGTCCTATATTTGTTCCGAGAGGTAAGAAAAATGTCAGATATACTTTTCAAAACAGACGATTATGTTTTTTCGTACCGTGTCGGTGGACTTCTTATCCACAACGGCAAGGTACTTATGCAAAAGGCGGTTGATGATGACGGATACGCCTTCATCGGCGGTCACGTTGCATTTGGCGAAACGACCTCCGAAACGATTGTGAGAGAATTTAAGGAAGAAATCGGTGCTGACATCAAGGTTGAAAGACTTTTTATGGTGAACGAAAATTTCTTTCCTTGGGGTACTCACCCCTGTCAGCAGATAAACCTTTACTATTTGGTTTCCTTAAAGGATGAAACACAGATACCGCTTGACAGAAATTTCAAGGCACTTGACGAACTCGGCAACGAGCGTATTGAACTTGATATGTGTTGGATACCGCTTGAAGATATAGCGAGCAAGAATATCTATCCACCGCAAGCAAAAGAATACATCGTAAATATCCCCGATGAGATTGTGTACTTTGTTTATAAGGAGTGAAATCTATGGGTAGTGCTATATTAGTTTGCGGTTTGAATGGTGCGGGTAAAAGCACATTAGCAAAAGCACTTGCTGAAAGATTAAATCACCGCTTCATTGATATTGAAGATATATACTTTTCTCGTCAAGACAATCCGGATTATCCGTATGAAAAATCCCGTCCCTATGAAGAAGTAGTATCATTGCTTACAAACCTTGTCAATGATGAAAAAGATTTTATTTTGGCATCGGTAACTGGTAGTTTCGGAGCTGAGTTTATTTCTCATTTGAAGTGTGTAATCTGCATTGAAGTCCCAAAGGAGATACGATTAAAGCGAGTATATGATAGGTCATACATACTTTTTGGTGAGAAAAGTTGTAACGGCGGTGATTATTACGAGCGGGTCAAGTCATTCCATAATTTTTGCGCTTCAAGAGATGAAAACTTGGTTGACGATTGGTTATCTACTATATGTTGTCCTATTATTAGAGTGGATGGCACTTTGCCGATATGTGATAATGTGAATCTAATTGCTAAAAAGTTTGAAAAATAAAGCTTAATTGCAAAAATGATAATATGAAAAACTATATGGTTTTTTCCGACCATAAAAAAGAACCGCCCTGAAGCTCGGTGGTCGTAAAACAGTAATATGCAAATTTCTTGGAACAGGTATGATTTCGGTCATACCTGTTCCGCTTTTATCAGTTCATCCACGGGAATGTAGCCAACGAGGTCATATTCGATATGCACCCTTTGCTTACGCTTGCCGCTGGACTTGTCGGGTGCTTCCACATAAACCGCCTTTACAAGCTCTCTGAGGGCGTATGGCGTGAGTTCTGTGAGTGTGGTGTATCTGCGTACCCGCTGAATAAACTGTTCAAGGTTTTCTATCTGTCGTTCCTGTACTTCGATTTCTTTTTGCAGATTTACGATTTCAACTTTAAGCTGTGCCTGCTCGTCCTCATAGGTCTTGCTCATCATGGCAAAACGCTCGTCACTCAGATTGCCCTTGGCGTTGTCCTCGTAGATTTTGATAAACAGGCGGTCAAGCTCCCCTATACGCTTTTCTGCCTGTGCCAGACGCTTCTTATATACCTTTATGGTTTCCTCGCTTTGCAGACGGAGCTTTTGCTCCATTTCCGCCCTAAAGTGTGCTTCGTATTGGCTCACGAAAGAGATAACTTCTTTCATGTGTTTCCAGACCAAATCCTCCAAAACAACGGCTCGGATGTAATGACCGCTGCACTTGTCCTTGTTTGCTCGGTGCGTGGAGCAGATGAAAAAGTCCTGCCGCTTTTCAAAGCAATTGGTGGTGGAATAGTAGAGCTTCTGTCTGCAATCGGCACAGAACACCAAACCCGAAAACGGACTGCTCTTGCCCGTTGCCGTTCTCCTATGTCGCTGCTGTCGGATTTCCTGCACCTTGTCAAAGACTTCCTGTTTGATAATCGCAGGATGGGTGTTGTAGAAAATTTTTTGATTTTCTTCGGGATTCTCCCTCTGCTTCTTATCCCAAATGGAATTGGTGTAGGTTTTGAAATTGACAGTAGCGCCGATATACTCTTTACGTTCAAGAATATTGACGATGGTGCTTTCGTGCCAGCGGTAAGGATTCTCCGGCTCGGTATGCGGTGTCTTTACGCCTTGCTTGGTTTTGTATGCGGTGGGCGTGAGTATCTTTTCCCGTTCAAGCTGTTCTGCGATTTGGCTCGGTCCACGCCCGTTCATGCAGAGCGTGAAAATCTTTTTGACCACCTGTGACGCTTCTTCGTCTATGATCCACTTGGTCTTATCCTCCGGATCTTTGCGATAGCCATACGGAACATTGACGGTCAACCTCTCGCCACGCTCGCCCTTGGCTTTCTGCACCGCACGAATTTTACGGCTCGTGTCCTTTGCAAAAAACTCATTGAACCAGTTCTTTATACCGGCAATGTCGCTGTCGGTGCTGTTGGGATTGATGGTGTCAAAGTGGTCGTTGATGGCAATGTAGCGAACATCGTTCTGTGGGAACGTGTAATTGATATACAAGCCTGTCAGTGAGGAATTACGACCAAGCCTTGAAAGGTCTTTCGTGATAACTGTACCCACGTTACCGGCTTCAATTTCCGCAAGCATTTTCTGAAAGCCTGGGCGGTTGTTGAAGTCCACACCACTGTAGCCGTCGTCGATAAAAAACGTCGGATGGGGAAAGCGGTTGTCCCTTGCATATTGGAGTAACATGGATTTTTGATTCTGAATGGAATTCGACAAATCTTCCTTGCCGTTCTTCCTATCCTCTTTGGTGTCCTCTACGGACAATCTGCAATAGAGTGCTGTGATTTTATCTGTTGCCCTTAACATATTGTTATCCTCCTTCGGTTGGGCAACTGTCTGTACAGGATTGGATTCTTGGATTATATCAAAAGAGGTGTCGTTGTTCATTCGCCATCCTCCGTGATACCTAATTCATCATCGGCAGCGTTCTGCTCCATAATGCGGTGGAGCTTCTTATCGAGAGTTTCCGTACCCTCATAACTGCCTGTAACTGTGTATTCTGTGCCGCCCTGCACATCCACGATTTTTACATCGGGCAGCCAAAAGGCAGATAGGTTCTTGACAACGATGTTGCCCTTTTCATCGAACGAGTAATCACATCGGGGCGCACCGTCGGGACGAGGTTCGATTTTGAAATACGGGTCGGGATTAGAGAAATAGTATTCGGGAACTTCTGCCTCATACTCACCCTCGGCAAGCTGTTCTTCAAACTCAATCTCGTCAATTTCATAGGCAGTGAGTTCAAGAATTTCTTCCTCTTTGCGTTTTTTATCCATTGGTATCGAACCTCCTTTTCTTTCATTCGCTTCAATTCGTTTCTTTCAAAAAATATGAAAAAGCGATGTTTCATTGTCATGTGCTTTCGCAACTTCAAATGCGACTTGCAACGATGTATCTGCTTTAGATATTTCATAAAACAAAGAAATCGCAAAGTACAACGCTGCGTTACCTTCAACATAATCGCAAGGGGCAATATACGTGTTTTGCTTTGAAAAAGCGTTTGCTAAATCTGAATTTCCTGTTGTGCAGCCGAGATTCAAAATCAATTTGTCGTGAACACTTAAATGATGGTCAACTTCCATTGCAGTAAAATTGCCTCGTGGTTCATCTGGCTGATACACATCCTCTCCAACAGGGGGCATCACAATTCTCCCATCATCGCCGTGACAGGATAAAATGATACAGTCGGGATCAAAAGGTATTTGTCCATTTAATATAGCAATAAAATCGTTTGGTCTACCAACATAGCTTGTTGCAACAAAATAACCGAAGGCTTCGAGTGATTGTCTCAAAGACTCAGACTCATTGCCGGTATTCCCAATCACAACTATCAAAATATTTTTCATTTTTATTTCTGTACTCCATACAAAATTAAGCGAGATAGCAAAACAGTCGACCGCCGTCAATGGTCAAGATGAACGGCTTCGCCGCCATTGACAGCGTCCGTCCGTTTCGCTTTATGGTAGACAAGGCGGCGGTTGCCGCCGATTTCCATTTAAGGAAATGGCGCTTGCCATTATGGGAAAAGGTCGAATAGCAAGCAATGCACGTGTGGACACACATCGTGCTTTTTGCAAATTTCAGCTCCGCTGCCTTTTGCAAAAACTTGTTGGGCAACATCCCAAACCCTTTAACGATTTTTCAAAATCGGCTACGCTCCTGCGGAGCTGAACATCACTTTATCTTGGAAAGTGATGTGAGAATTTTTCGGATGCCCTCATAAATTTCCTCTTGATTCTTTTTGATTTCTTCAATATCGGCTTCGTAGATATTGCCGGTGGCGTTGACACGCTTGGCAATTTGGTTTTCGCTGTTGGAGATGCTTTTCATCTTGAGAGTAAGTTCACGAAGTTCGGGCATATCCAATTTCACAACGTATCCGTCGATTACCATTTTGCGGATATAGGCACTCATGTTCTCAATGCCCGCCAGCTCCATTTTCTTTTTTATCAGAGCTTTTTCTTTTTCATCTACGAAGAATTTTACCTGTATCGGTCGCTTTCGATTTTTGTTGTCTGGCATAGTATATTTTCCTCATCTGCTTACAAAATGTTTGGTGGGCAATTCAAATAAAAATTATGTCCAATTTGCTTTCACCGTCATATATATTTTGCCGCTTTCTTTGTCAACCTTCGTAACGAGAAAATCCACCGGAGCTAAAATAACCTCATCCGGCTCGTTCTGCACATCGGGCATCAAATCAAGTCTGATGGCAGGAGTACCAACGGGAGCGATTATTTCGCATAAGGTACATCCACCCGAACCATACATTGCATCCTCCGCAGTATGCGGATTTAGGCTGCAAGAGGAAAAGCCCAAATACTTAATAATGTTGCCTTCTTCAAGGTTGCTAACAAAGTTTGTTTTTATATTCCGATACAACGTGAGTTCTGATGTGAGCAGTTCTAAACAAGCCTTCATATTTGCAATATCAACTTTTGCCCGTTCAATGATTTGGAGTCTTATATCTTCGTTATCAATAATCGGGAAACGCTTTTGATAGATCTTATATCGTTTTTCGCCTTCTTCTTTACTACAATCCCACCGAACATCGTATCCCATTTCGGTAGCTTCTTTCATCACCGCCAATCCGTCTTGATTGATGATATCGATATATGCGTTAATCGTTTTTTCATTTTCTCCCCAAAGGAGTCCGTTGATTAGCAAATAGTCGTTCGTCGTATAAAAATTTAGTGTTTCTTTCTGTGCTTCTGTCATTATCTGTTCCTCTCGCTTTTCTTTTTCCACGCAAGCCAATCTTTATCAAGCACAGTAGAGTGCGGCTTGGTCATAATCGTATCACACGGGAAGTTCTTGCACTCTCCGCAAAAATTCAGTTTCTTTTCTTTCACGCAATCACGGGTGAAGCAATC
>JAAZBA010000097.1 GCA_012514045.1 Clostridiales bacterium
AAGACGCTTTCTGTCAACACAAGCCCTAAATCTACTCCCAGCCTTATCAAAATCAGCCCAAGACGCATCTTCAATACTACCGTGGTAAAGCGCATATGAAACGCTGTCCTCCTCGATTCCGAGATAGTATTCTAGAGGTGGAAGAGTATCCTCAATTCGCTTTTCAACCATGGGGAATTCAGTTTTAAGCATTGTTTTAAGATATTCTACTCTGTGTAGCAGCTTATCAGGGAAGTATTTGTACCCCTCACCTTCGCTGTGATATCCGAGACGTCCGTCTTTTTTACAGAGAAAACAAAGCGCATGACTGTTTGATATTTCATCCTCGACAAGCTTACGCATATATGAAAGAAGAGCAACATTGTCAGACAAATTTCTGCCCAATTCATCTCGAGCTTTGTAGAACAGGAGTATATTCAAGGCACTGCGAAATTGAATTCTAATTGCTTCTACCACTGAAAGCTGCTCATCGCGAAGATAGTAACCGGAGCTCAGGGGAAGGAGTGAACATCCATCGTACCAGCTTTTGAGCATTCTGTCACACAGTTCAATTGCCTCTTCAAGCGTGTGGCCACTGAGAAGAGATTCTCCTATCCTGTCTCCATTTACAGGATCTATAGATTGCCAGGAGCGGGGGAGAGGGAAGTTTTTTGGTAAAAGTTGGAGTTCCCACACCGGACCATCATGTACGGGACCATAGTAGCTGAACATAATATTGAGAGGATAATTTCGATAACTCTTTTCAAACAAATTCCATGCATCAACAACTTTGTCGACGTTGTTTTCTCCCCAGTATATGCCGGCTATGTGGCGCAGGAAAGCGTTCTTGTCATCATAATTTCTAAGGAAAGCAAGCTCTCCCGCGGTTTTGTTCATAAGAGAAGGGTAATTTCCAAAATACCAGCACTGCATCACGCCCTCAACATTATATGAGCGCATAGCCTTATATTTTTCCCAAAGTATACCAGGTACTGGAACATACGGTACTGTGGCAAGCTCGTGGGAGCAGCATACTTGAGTCTTGGCATAAAGGTGTTTGTTTGATTCGTTCGCCTGACGTGCGGTAGCTTCAAACATCTGGGAGGGGCCTACATAGGAGAGCCAGTAGTCTATTGCGATTCTCTCCCGTCCTAGTTGTTTTGCAAAGCCCATCTCCTCGAAGTTTTGCATAAGCATGACATCATCGGGAGCTGAACGAACATAATCCTTTATCGCGTCATTAGACCAGAAACGATGACCGTAGCTCCAACTGATAAACTCGCAATTGGATACGCTTTTACGCACACCTTCCATTAACGAGTCAACAGTCTGGCTCAATACCTCGCCGATTGGCTTATCCTTACAGTTAGAGCAGTTTATATCCATTCTACCGGAGCCGCAGGCTGTACCTCTTTCTCCCATAGTAATAATGATAATTCCACCTATTCCGGGGCAGAGATTGCAAAGAGTATACATTGCTTCTTTGCAGTACGCCTTACCTTTTTCTGTATTGGTGCAGAAATTATATTTACCATCTCCCAGATCGTGGCCTCTAAGCTCCGGATACTTATTCGTCATTTCGGGAGTTGCCAAAGCAACTGGCTCGATTGCAAATACATAAGGCTTTATACCATAACGGCGGCATTTTTCCGTTATACGACGAAGCTTAGAGATTCTTCTCTCGCTGTCTCGACCATATTCGGGGATGATATTGGAAGGCACTAGATCCGGAAACTTTGTATATATCCATACACCATTCATACCTTCATGTGCAAGACGATTGAGATATTCATCTGGATAGTAATCGATATCATCGTATAGCTCATCCTGAAACTTGGGAGCACGGTTTATAGGGCTAAAAAAGCATCTCGTAATTCTGGATTTGATATAGGCATGGCGTGAAATTTTGCCTTTAGGAAGAAAAGCACCGTTTCTCCTCTGCATCTCATCCTCAATATAAACGAGCCCGCGTCTTATTCCCTCTGTGTCTCCGGCGCTAATGACACAACAATATTCCGATACTTCAATAATATAATCCTCAAAGCAATCCATTTTCCTGTATTCTGTGCGAATTTCATATTCATTGCCGGAAATACCGTTGATCTTGCAAAACAAAAAGAAATCATCGTATATTGTGTCGAGCAGCATTTCCTCGTCTGGAAACTTCCGGTTCAGAAAGCAAGACATACAGGATACTTCATTTTTCTCAGCCTCTCTTATATTCCATTCGGGTATCGGCTGCGAATGGAGGGGAGACTTAAACTCCTCCAGAAAAGACAGTGGAGGCTGACGGTCAAAAAAAGGATCACATGTGATATTTCTTTTCAAATTATCATCTCCTTTCAGATGTGAGTATACCATAAATACTGACTTGTTTCAACTCAAAAGTAAGATGAAATAAAGATCGGAGACTTTACAATACCGGTTGTTTATTGTATAATAAATACAGAAACGAGGTATGATTGTTTTGAACAAGAGAGTAACGATGAAGGATGTGGCTGCCGAAGTTGGAGTAAGCACAGCAGTGGTATCCTATGTTATTAACAACACCCCAAACAAGTCGGTATCAAAGCAGACGAGGGAACGGGTGTGGGATGCGGTAAAAAAACTCGGTTATACACCAAACGCAATAGCCAGACAGATGAAGACGTCTGGATCCAGATCCATAGCACTTGCATATATGGTGGAAATGGAGGACGCAACCTTCAACCTCATACTCAAGGGTATTACGCAGAAACTGTTTGATAGCGGGTTTACTGCCACTCTTTGTCCGATAGACAGCAGTACGGGAGAAGAGGAGTATGTAGACCTATATCGTTCAAGTCTTGTGGGCGGAGTTATTATTCTCGCTTCCTACGGTGGCAGATATTTTCTCGATGAAATACGCCATGAAAGAGCAATAAAGAGAAACAAAATACCTGCAGTGATTATCAATGGGATCGCGACGGACAGACATATTAAATGTGTCAGCTTTGACTTCTATGCGACATCATATAAAAGTACGCAATACTTATTTGACCTCGGACATAGAAACATTATATATTGCTATAAGGATGAAAATAGCGAGATAAGATACCAGTCTGATGAGCGCAAGAGAGGATTTATAGCAGCCACAGAAAAACTCAGATTAAGCAGTAGTGACATGCTTCAGATAAACGATCTTGAGGATTATATTAATGTCAACGGAGTTCCTGATGCAATTATTGCAGCGAAAACCGATGTAGCTATTGATGTTTATAGACTTATCGCAAATCTTGGAATCAGCATACCGCGTGATGTTTCAGTAATTGCCGCGAGCTATAATCCCGGAGGCTTATATATGATTCCCCCTCTTACAATGGTATATATGCGATTTGAAGAGATAGGGCAAAGCGCCGCTTCCGCTCTGCTTGATACAATCTCCGGAAACACAGAATATTATCTGGAGCCAATCGATTGCATGATTCTTGAAAGTGAATCCTGCGCTGAAAACTCCGGCGTAAAAGATGATTTATCGGGATTTAAATGTAGCGACAGAATAATATGACCGAAAGGAATTTATAATATGATACTTATCGGAGAAAAGCTCAACAGTTCAATACCAAAAACGTTTGAAGCGATGAAACAGAAAAACGCCGCACGAATTTTGAAGCTTATTCGT
>JAAZBA010000161.1 GCA_012514045.1 Clostridiales bacterium
GATAACGAATACTTCTACGCTACCCATACCTTTTATTCTTTTAGTGATTTCAAGGCTCAACTTGCTGTTCATCTCCGTAAATATAACAACTTCCCTATGCGGCCTCTTAACTGGAATTCTCCTAAAAACACTCTCTTTAATTTCTTGCGCCTCGGTGTAACATATCATTGACAAACCAACAAAATTTTAAAATAGTCTATTAATTATTGAATAATGGAGTATTACATGAGCCAAAAGACAAGGGCACTTCGTTCTCTCGGTGCATCAATAGTCAAAACCACGTAAATAGTGCTTGAAATCTGTCCCTATTTATGCTACAATAAATTGATTTGTTATATCTATTTCTGAAAGGAAAACACTGCAATGGACACATTAAAGCTTGCTGCGCTTCTTTTCCCCGATGTAACAAAAACACCCGAGGACATGGAAGCGCTCTTCCCTGAGAGAGATCTTCCGAAGGGAGCCGTGGTTTCAAGAGCCGCTCCCAGTCCCACAGGTTTTGTACATCTGGGAAATCTGGTACAGGGACTCACCTCCGAGCGTATGTCCCACCAGTCTGGCGGCATTTTGTTTCTGAGAGTCGAAGACACCGATGCGAAACGTGAGATTCCTGGCGCTGTGGAGACGCTTATCAAAGCTCTCAGGCATTATGACATAGAATTCGACGAGGGCGCTACGGTGGATGGTGACCATGGTCTCTACGGCCCCTACCGACAGAGTCAGCGCAAGGACATATATCACATATACGCAAAGAAGCTGGTGCTTGAAGGCCTTGCGTATCCTTGCTTCTGCACCGAGGAAGACCTCGCGAATATGCGCGATGAGCAGGAGGCGGAAAAAGCCAACTTCGGCTACTTCGGCAAGTGGGCGCTCTGGCGTGACCGTTCCATTGAGGACATTGAGGAGAAGCTGAGCTCCGGAATTCCCTGGGTGCTGCGTTTCCGCTCCACAGGCTCATTAGAGAACAAAATAAAGTTCACTGATCTGATCAAGGGAGACCTTGAGCTTACGGAAAACGATATAGATCACGTGCTTCTTAAGTCTGACGGCATACCCACATACCATTTTGCTCATGCCGTGGATGATCACCTTATGCGCACCACCCACGTTGTAAGAGGTGATGAGTGGCTGCCCTCCCTGCCGCTTCATATACAGCTCTTCAAAGCCCTGGGCTTCAGACTTCCTAAATATGTTCACATCGGTCCCCTTATGAAGATGGACGGAAACTCAAAACGCAAGCTCTCAAAGCGTAAAGACCCGGAGCTTGCATTGACATATTACAAGGCGGAAGGCTATCCGGTGGAGTCCATATACGAATACATCCTAACAATCCTAAATTCCAACTTTGAGGACTGGAGAAGAGCAAATCCCGCTCTTCCCGCGGCAGATTTTAAGTTCTCCTACAAGAAGATGAACCCCGCCGGCTCCCTGTTTGATGTTATGAAGCTTCGCGACGTGTCAAAGGACGTTATATCCCGCATGGATGCGAAAAAAGTATACACTGATGTGCTCTCCTGGGCATTGGAATTTGACCTAGAGTTTGCCTCCTGCCTGAGCAAGTACGAGGACACCTCTATAGCGGCGTTCTCCATAGGCAGGGGAGGGAAGAAGCCCCGCAAGGACTTTGCCGTATGGAAGGAAGTAAAAGAATATATGGGTTTCTTCTTCGATGAACTCTTTACTATCGAGGATTCTTACGGCGATGAGTTTTCAAAGGATGACATAAAGGCAGCTTTATCGATGTTTCTCGATACCTACTGCCCGGAGGATGATCGGACCGTATGGTTTGACAAAGTGAAGGCAGTGGCTGATTCACTGGGGTTTGCCTCGGATATGAAGCTCTACAGGGACAACCCAGAAGCCTTCAAGGGCAGTGTTGCCGACATAAGCATGTTCCTTCGCGTGGCGGTAACCGGCAAGATCAACTCTCCGGACATGTACGATGTTATGCAAATCCTCGGACATGAAAGGGTAGAGACTCGTATAAACAATATGATTTCTTCACTATAAGAAAGGTAACATACAATGGACGAGAATAAGGTTTCTAATTTTATCCACGACATAATTGATGAATACGTGGAAAGCGAAAATGCTAAGCGTGTTCATACACGCTTCCCTCCGGAGCCCAACGGTTACCTCCACATAGGTCACTGTAAAGCTCTGGCTATCAACTTCGGCACCGCGAAAAAGTACAACGGTATCTGTAACCTCCGTATGGATGACACAAACCCCGCCAAGGAGGATACGGAATTTGTTGACGCTATCAAGGAGGACATCCACTGGCTCGGCTTTGACTGGGAGGACCGATTCTATTATGGCTCAGATTATTTCGAGAAGACATACGAGTTCGCCGAGGAGCTTATCCGTCAGGGCGATGCGTATGTATGTGAGCTTACCCCGGAGGAGTTCGGGGATTACAGGGGCGATCTGACAAACCCCGCTGTATCTCCATACAGAGACAGACCTGCCGAGGAGAGTCTGGATCTCTTCCGCCGCATGAGAGCCGGTGAGTTTCCTGAGGGCAAGTATACACTCAGAGCGAAAATAGATCTTGCCAGCGGCAACTTCAACATGCGCGACCCGGTATTCTACCGCATTCGCTACATTGAGCATCACCGTCAGGGCACCAAGTGGTGCATATTCCCCATGTACGATTATGCCCATCCGGTACAGGATATGCTGGAGGGCATAACACACTCCCTCTGCTCCCTCGAGTACGAAAATCACCGCCCCCTGTATAACTGGGTGGTGGAGCGTGTAAATAAATACTGCGGTCTTGACTCCTATCCCCGACAGATTGAGTTCGCCCGCCTTAACCTCACCCATACCGTCATGTCCAAGCGCTTCCTGCGCAAGCTTGTGGAAAGCGGAATTGTGGACGGATGGGACGATCCCCGTATGCCTACCATGTGCGGACTTCGCCGCAGAGGATATACACCCGTAGCTATCCTCGACTTCCTCGGCCGTATCGGCGTGGCGAAAAACGACAGTATAGTTGATATAAAGCTCCTGGAACACTGCCTGCGAGAGGATTTGAATAAGATCGCTCCCCGCCGTATCGCTGTTACGAAGCCTATTAAGGTCATAATCGAAAACTACGAGGCGGACAAGATGGAGTATTTCCTCGTGCCAAACAATCCCGAAGATCCGGAAGCCGGAAAGCGCAAGATTCCCTTCTCCCGTGAACTGTGGATTGAAGAGGAAGACTTCGCAGAGGCGCCGCCGCCCAGATTCCAGCGTATGACGCCGGGCAGAGAGGTTCGTCTTATGGGCTCTTACATCGTAAAGTGCGAGAGAGTTGAAAAGAATGAAGACGGCAGCATAAAGCATATAGTCTGCACAGCGGATCTTGTATCTAGAGACAATCTCCCCTTTGACGGCCGCAAAGTGAGAGGCACGATTCACTGGGTCAGCGCCAAACACGCCATTGAAGCATCGGTCAACCTGTATGACAATCTGTTTACCCTTGAAAATGTCAACGATATCCCCGAGGACAAGACATATGACGACTATATAAACCCGGAATCTGTAATAAAGCTGGAGGGCTGCAAGCTTGAGCCGTCTCTGGCAGAGGCCAAGGAGGGAGAACGCTATCAGTTTGTGCGTCTGGGCTATTTTTGCCTCGATAACAAGAGCGAAAACACCTTCAACCGCATTGTTTCACTTAAAGACAGTTATAAACCCGGTAAATAATCATATACGGAGGTAATTTAAATGTCAGAAAAGCTCAGAGTAGGAATAATTGGCTGCGGCGGCATCGCCAACGGAAAGCATATGCCCGCTTTGTCAAAAATTAAGGAAGTCGAAATGGTGGCATTCTGCGATATCATTGAAGAGAGAGCGGAGAAAGCCGCCGAGGATTTCGGCACAGTTGACGCAAAGGTATACACGGACTATAAGGAACTTCTTAAGGACAAGACAATTGATGTGGTTCACGTCTGTACACCAAACAGATCTCACTCTTTCATCACCGTTGATGCTCTTGAGTCAGGAAAGCACGTAATGTGCGAAAAGCCCATGGCAAAGACAGCAGCTGAAGCAAAGCTTATGGTGGAAGCCGCCAAAAAAACAGGCAAGAAGCTTACAATCGGCTACCAGTCCCGTCAGCGCGCCGACTCACAATATCTCTACAGAGCCGTTAAGCGGGGAGATCTCGGTGAAATCTACTACGCCAAAGCTACAGCCATCCGCCGCAGAGCCGTCCCCACCTGGGGCGTGTTCCTCAACGAGTATGAGCAGGGCGGCGGCCCCCTCATCGATATCGGAACCCATGCCCTTGATCTTACCCTTTGGGAAATGGACAACTACGAGCCGGCGTACGTGGTGGGCACAAAATACCGTAAACTGGCAGATCAGACAGAAACAGGCAATATCTGGGGCGATTGGGATCCCGAAAAGTTTACGGTTGAAGACAGCGCCTTCGGCTTTATCGTAATGAAAAACGGCGCCACAATCGTATTAGAGTCAAGCTGGGCATTGAACACGCTTCAGGTTAACGAGGCTGTGACAACGCTCTGCGGTACAAAGGGCGGAGCTGACATGCTTGACGGTCTGCGCATCAACACCGTGGAGTTCGGACGTCAGGTTACAATTACGCCTGATCTGAAAGCCGGCGGTGTAGCCTTCTACGACGGAACCGCTGGCGCGCCCCATGAGATTGAGGCAAAGCAATGGATTGACGCCATCATCAACGACACTGACCCCTGCGTATTGCCCGAGCAGGCCTATTGCGTAACAAGAATCCTTGAGGGCATCTACGAATCCGCCAAGAGCGGCAAACCCTACTATTTTGAATAATAAGGGAGGGGCATAAAATGATTAAATCCGCTATTCAGCTCTATTCTATCCGCGATATGATGGCTCTCGATGTTTTCTCAACTTTGAAGACTGTGGCGGAAGCGGGCTATACAGGCGTTGAATTCGCAGGCTATTTCGGAGTATCCCATAAGGATATGCGCGCGGCGCTTGATGAGTATGGACTCGTCACCGCCGGCACACATACAGGCATTGATGCGCTCTCTGATGAGAACATCGAGGCTACAATTGAGTACAACCTGGCTATAGGCAACGAAAACCTTGTGGTACCGGGCTTGCCTCGTGAGATGACAGAATCTCCCGAAGCCTACAAGCGTACGGCAGAGCTCTTCGGCAAGCTGGGAGAGCGCCTGGCTAAGGATAAGATTATGCTCTACTACCATAACCACGCCCATGAGTTCACGCCCTACGGTGACGGATATTTAATTGACATATTCTTTGAAAATACCTGCCCCGAAACGCTTCGCATGCAGCTTGATACATATTGGGCAGCCTATGCCGGCGTGGACTCCGTCGCCGTTATGAAAAAGTATGGCACTCGCTGCGATCTTCTCCACCTCAAGGACATGCTTCCCCGTGAGGATAAGCGCTGCACAGAACTAGGCCGCGGCATAATGCCTCTCAATGACATAATAGCCCAGGGCAAGGTAAACGGCGTCAAGTGGTATATCATGGAGCAGGAGGATTTTGATATCCCCGAGATTGAGAGTATCACCGTAAGCGCCAAGTTCTTAAGGGATAATCTGTAAGAGGGGTAGAAAATGAGGATTAACACAAAAGTTCTCCACTCTGGTTATACTCCGGAAAATGGCGGCACCCATGTGCTGCCTATATATCAGTCTACCACATATAGGTACGACTCCACAGAGCACGTTGGCAAGCTATTCGATCTGGCGGTTCCCGGTCATATGTACTCTCGTATATCCAATCCCACCGTTGTAGCGGTTGAGGATAAGATAGCCGATCTTGAAGGCGGTGTAGGCGCTCTATGCGTTACCTCCGGCCAGATGGCAAACTTCCTCGCTCTGACAAATATACTGGGAGCAGGGGATCATGTCGTCAGTTCACCCGCTGTTTACGGCGGCACAATCAACCTACTTGCAGTCACTATGAAGAGATTGGGCATTGAGGTGACCTTTATTGACGCCAGATCAAGCGAGGAGGAGCTTTCAAAAGCCTTCCGCCCTAACACAAAAGCCATGTTCGGCGAAACGATCGCAAACCCCGCCATTGACGTTCTGGATATCGAGAAATTCGCCCGTGTGGCTCACAGGCACGGCGTACCTCTTATTGTGGACAATACATTTGCGACACCAGTTCTCTGCCGTCCTTTTGAGTTCGGCGCGGATATTGTGACTCACTCAAGCACAAAGTATATGGATGGTCATGCCATTCAAGTTGGCGGAGTCATTGTTGACCGCGGCAATTTCGACTGGGCAAACGGCAACTATCCCCTGTTTACAGAACCCGACGAGTCTTATCACGGCATTGTGTACACCGACTACTTCGGCAAGTCGGCATATATCAACAAGGCAAGATTCCAAATGGTTCGTGACCTAGGGGTGTACCCTTCGGCTCAGGACGCATGGCTTATGAACCTTGGGTTGGAAACACTTCCCCTGCGTATGGAACGTCACTGCAAAAACGCGGATATAGTAGCCCGCTACTTTGACGCTTCCGATAAAGTAGAGTATGTAAAGTACCCCACTCTCCCATCACACCCCGATCATGAGCTTGTAAAGAAATATCTGCCCAACGGCTGCAGCGGCGTGCTGTCTGTAGTTATTAAGGGCGGACGTGAAGGCGCGGTACGCTTCCTCGACTCCTTGAAGCTGGCTTCCATCGTTGTTCACGTGGCGGATATCCGCACATGTGTGCTCCATCCCGCCAGCGCCACTCATCGTCAGCTTACAGAGGAACAGCTGGTAGCCGCCGGTGTAACTCCCGGTCTTATCCGTTTCTCCTGCGGCTGCGAGGATATTGACGATATTTTAGAAGACATAGAGCAGGCGCTGAAAAACGTATAAAAAATTTCTGCACCCCCGTTGGTAAAAGCTTTGCGGGGGTGCAGGGATTTTAAGTCTTGATTCTTGTGCGAACTAAAGTATAATAAAACCCAAAATGCCCGCTATAAAAGGTATTTTGCTATGTTTTGACATTATCGCATATACTTAACTAAAAGAAAGAAGGCACGTTTATGGAACTTAAGGGGAAGAAAATCGTATTTCTTGGAGACAGCATTACGGAAGGTCACGGAACCACAGACGTGGAGCATCATTTTGTGACCCTTGTTGGCAAGTGGGGAGAATGCCGCGAGGTTAAGAACTACGGCATCGGCGGCACCAGGTTCGCTAAACAGCTTGCTCCATCCGCCGAACCGCGTTGGGATAAAGATTTCTGCGGACGTATAGAAGAGCTTGACGAAGATGCGGGTATTGTTGTTGTGTTCGGCGGCACAAACGATTTCGGACACGGCGATGCTCCCATCGGTCGCTTTAACGACAGAAGTCTGTACACTTTCTACGGCGCATGCCATCATATCATGACCCGTATGCACGAACGCTTTCCCGGAAAGCCGATGCTTATTCTGACCCCTTTGCACCGCCTTTGTGAAGAAAATCAAAAGGGTAACGAATTTAAGAATATAGTAACACTTTCCACGTATGTGGCGATTATTCGTGAAATGGCGGAATACTACAGCATACCGGTGCTTGATTTGTATGCCGAAAGCGGCATTCAGCCGAAGATTGATATTATTCGTGAAAAATTCTGCCCGGACGGACTCCACCCGAACGACGCAGGTCATGTTCTGCTGGCAGAAAAAATTTTTGCCCGCCTGAAATCGATGTAAAAACAAACATAGACCGCAGCATTTCGGTATTTGCCGTTGTGCTGCGGTCTGTTCTATTTTGCGCTATTGTCAGATTCCGATATACGCGCCGGCATCTGTGAGAATTTTCTGGATTTTTCCTATATCAGCCTTCTGAACGGAGGTGCCGCCGTCAATAGCGACTGCCGCCGCTGTGCCTGCCGCTTCTCCAGTTGTGGTGCAGATAGGGATTATGCGGACAGACGCTTGAGCCTCATGGTCAACAGAGATACAGCGACCTCCCACGAGGAGATTGCAGCAGTCCGTCTCCTTAGGCGTCAGAGCGCGGTAGGGGATCGTATACCATGTTCCATGGGGGAAATAGTAGTGGCTTGTGCCGCTGCCCTCAGGGTTGTGAATGTCAATGTCATAGTTACCCGCGGCGATCGCATCGGGGAATTTAATACAGTCTACCAAGTCTTTTCCTGTAAGCACATAATCACCCGAAAGCATCCGGCTTTCACGCACGCCGATGCTGGGGGCAGTGTATATGAGCTTCGCGTTTTCCATGCCTGCTATGCGGTTCACCCGGAAGAACTCTAGCAGCTCAATAACCTGCCGCCTTGCCTCCATTTCGGCGCGGGTCAAGTCAAAGGGATCTACAGGATTGTGCTTAACCACACGTGTGGTATTAAAATGAAGAACTCCGTCGATGGGATAGTCGAAGACAAGGATATCCTCCCGGGGGTTAGTAAATCGCCCCGCATCCAGCCACTCTTTGTGGAGACGGCGCATTTCATCACGTCCGGCAAAAAATGCTGCCTTGTCCACGTTGCCAACACGGAAACAAAGCGTCATAGGCTGGCAGAGACGGTCTGGATCACGACCCAACACTGTGGGAATACCGCCCATAAAGCAGAGATCCGCGTCTCCGGTACAGTCAATGAATACCTTGCCGAAAAACGACAAAACACCTGCCTTCGTAACAACGGAGAGGGATTTTATGCGGTTTCCTTCTTTTTCAACACCGCAGAGGGTGGCATGGAACAGCACTTGAACTCCGGCGTCAAGCATTTTTTTGTCCAGCAGCAGTTTCACTGCTTCGTCAAGGAAGCCGCTGTCTCCACGAATGTGTCCTGTTTCCTGCAAATCCGACACCAGCTCAGCGAGAATACCCCGGCTCAGGTAGTGCTTCTTTTTATTACCGTCTTCGTCAATTATGCTTGTGGCGTAGGGCATAAGGGGAAAGATGAGACAGTTGGAAGCTGCGCCGCCGAGAAATCCCGAGGCTTCAAGAAGCAACACCTTCATACCCTGCCTTGCCGCAGCTAGCGCCGCGGCGCATCCCGTGAATCCGCCGCCCATTACTACTACATCATAGTTTTTTTCGTAGTTCATATTTTCACACTCCAGTCCTGATTATTTCAGTATTCGTATTTTTTTCTAAGATTAATTATAGCATGATTGCAGGCGATACGCAAGCAATCTCACCTAATTCGTGCGAATTCAACTGCTATAACGGTATGGGGAACAGAACGGCCCTTATAATAGTAAGGTCGTGCTTTGCTCAAAGAAACGTGAAAGAGGAGAATCCGGAAATTGGATCCTCCTCTATTATTATAGTTTGTTATAACCTGTCCAAAGCTTTTTCAAATGCCGCAGCAATAACTTTGAGCAGCTTTTACATGTTCAAAAACAGGGCTAATATATACTATATATCGGTTTAATTATTGCATATACCAGATCTCGCCGTTTTTGAGCCTTTCAGCTTCGTATTCATATACAGAGTAGAAGTTTATGGCTTCCAGGTCATCCTGAAGCTGCTGCCAGATTGACTCGAACTCGGCTTCGTTCGCCGCGTAAATCATCTTCCAGCATGTATCGGGAACAAACGAAGCTGCGCGGGTGAGCAAATCAGTCATATCTTCGCTGATAGCGGGATCGGAATACTCGCTGCGGTATACGCTGAAAAGTCCGAGCTCATTGAGAAGGGCAATTTCAGAGAGCGCTGCATCGCCGAGATCAACACCGTAGTTGTCCTTGCAGAAAGCCTCCCACTCTAACTGGACTTCAGTTTTCTTTGAAGGGTCTGCCGGCCAGGAGCCTGGATTCGCAATATATCCGTAGGTTGGGTGCGGAGTCTGTGTATGAGAAAGCAGACGGAGATTGAAGCTGGGCGCGTCCTTTATCGGGTTGCCGCCGACAGAAAGCTCAACGGTTTCATCTTCCTGCATTTTATAGCCTTGCTCCGTGATATAGGGGGCGCCGTCGCTGTTCAAATCCCAGTATTCGCCCTGGGGACCAAACAGGCAGTACCAGACGTTATCGTAATCACAGGCGAAGTTTATGACTTTCAGAGCTGTCTCGATCTTGTCGCTCTTCTTGGCAACCGCAAGACCTGCGTTTCCGTTCCAGTTTCCAAGAACCCAGGCGCCGGAGTAGGATACCGGATGGTACTCATCATAAATAACAAGTTTGTTGTTCTTCGGATGAGACCAGCAGTAGGAGGAATATGTGCGGTCTGCCGCTGTTTTGGCGCAATAGTCGTCCCATGTCTGTGTCAGGGAGTCGGGGTCGATAATGCCAGCCTGCTGCGCGTTGAACATAAACTTGAGAGATTGATAATATATGCTGTTGTCTTCAAACGCGTAATGTGTTGTCATGTCATCGACTTTGACAACGCAGGGCCATGTGGCGGAATAGTATCCGAGCTGTTGCTGGAACTTGTCGGCATAGCTAATGCAGTTGCCGTCCCAGTCCGTAAAGAATGACATGCCGTAGGCAGACTGTCCTGCTTCATTTGTGGGATGCTGTTCCTGTATCCACTTGAGAACGGGGATGAAATCGTTAAGGGTTTTAAGCTCCGGATAACCGTTGGCCGCGATATACTCCTCGAAATACGGGAGATGGATTCGCATTCCGTATTCCGTTCCGCCATAACTTGAGTCGTACTCGCTGGCGGCGCCGGGGAGGAAGTACAGTCCGCTGCCTTCTCCGAAAACGGAACGGGAATTGTTAAGCGCTGTTTCGTTTATAGTTGTATAGACGTTCGGAATCTGGTCCTTATAGTCATCATAGTTGATAAGCTGACCTGCCTGAACGGCAAGCTTCATTTCATCAACAGTTGTGGATTTACCGGCAAAGTGGATGACATCGGGGAGGTTATCAGCCGCGATGTACGTCGCAAGATCGGCATCGTTTCCGTTGATAACATTCAGCTGCGCCCCTGTCTTTTCCTCAAGGTAGTCTGTCCACCACAGGTCTGTCTGGAGACCCGCGCCGAGGTTAAGAATACAGTCAAGGGTAATTACTTCCTGCTTCGCGTCAGCGGCGGGAGCAGGCTCTTCTTTCTTGGTCTCTTCCTTTTTGGGTTCCTCTTTCTTGGCTTCTTCTTTCTTTGGCTCTTCCTTTTTTGTTTCCGTCTGGGTCTTTTCGGAAGAGCTGCCGCTGTCCGATGTTTTGGATGAGCTATCCTTTGGCGAACATCCGGCGAACAACGCTGTGATTAATGCCATTGCTAACAATATGACAATAATCGTTGACAAGTGCTTTTTCATGTTGAGACTCTCCTTTTTTATTTATTGTTTATACCCTCAAAGGGGCTAAAAACCTTAACCTTTTATCGCGCCTATCATTATGCCTTTTACAAAGTATTTCTGGAAAAATGGATATACGAACAGCATCGGTATCGTTACGATCATGGTGACTGTCATACGAAGCGATGTTGCGGAGACCACATTCTTCAGAATGTCCTCGCTTATTGTGGCGCCCTGCTGCATAATGACTGCCAGCCTTGTAGATTGGCTTATATAGTTATACAGCAAATACTGAAGTGTTTGAAGCTTTGGATTTTTTACGTAGAGAACCGTATCCATGTACGAGCTCCAATGACCGACAGCGGTAAAGACGCACAGCGTTGCTATGATCGGCATTGAAAGGGGAAGCACGATTCTCGAAAAAATAGTCAAATATCCCGCTCCGTCAAGCATTGCGGACTCCTCAAGGGATGAAGGCAGGCTCTCGATAAACGTTTTTGCGAGAAGAATATTGTAAGCGCTTACGAAACCTATGATGTAGATCCAGAAAGTGTCGAGCAGGCCGAGCATCTTGTAGTTTAAGTAGTTCGGAATAAGACCGGCGCTGAAGTACATTGTGACTACCACAAACTTGAACCAGAAGTTCCTGCCCCAGAACTCAGTCTTCGAAAAGGAATATCCCATCCATGCTGACGTCAACGCGGTAAGCGCCGTGCCCAGCACTGTTCTTCCAAGCGTTACCCAAAACGCGTCCTCGAAGCCGCCCATTTTGAATGCTTCAACGTAGTTTTTGAAGTGTATACCTTTGGGATACAGAAATACTTGTCCCACAGACACGAGATAATTATCAGAGACAGACATTACGAACATGTAGTAGAAAGGAAAAATGCAGAGCAGAGCTGTTATCAGAAACATAAATCCTGCAATTACCTGAAAACATATTTCACTGGGAGAACGACCTTTTTTCTTGCTTTCCATTAAACCGTCAACTCCCTTCTGTTAAAGTATGCCGTATCCGCGCACAAGCTTTGACAGCTTGTTTGCGAAGAACAGGAGAATAATACCGACAATTGACTTAAGCATTCCCACCGCTGTTGTATATGGATACTGAACCTTTACGATACCCTGATTGTAAACGTACAGGTCAAGGACTTCCAATTTATCGCTGGTCATGGGATTGCTGAAGATGAAATACTGCTCCATTCCCGTGTTGAGGAAGTTACCGATTGACAGAATCAGGAGAACAAAGAATGTCGGCATCAGCTGTGGAAGAGTTATGTACCACATTGTTTTGTATCTTCCCGCGCCGTCAATCATTGCGGCCTCGTACATCTCCTGGTCAATTCCGGATATGGCGGCGAAGTATATAATAGCGCTCCAGCCTGTGCCTTTCCATACCTGCCACAAAACCATCTTAAGCCAAAGAAACTTTGTGGATGTGAGGAAATTTATGGGCTGCTCTATGAGTCCTAAATCAAGCAATATGTGGTTGAGAAGGCCATCGCTGACGGAAAACATGGCGTAAGCAACGGAGTAGACGGTAGCCCAGCTTACGAAGTTGGGGAGCGTAGTCGCCGTCTGAATAAACTTTTTGTATTTCTTGTTTGTTATCTCAGTCAGAAACATTGCGAAGAACATTGCGATAGGTGAAAAGCAATAACCGATAAGGTTTATGCC
>JAAZBA010000063.1 GCA_012514045.1 Clostridiales bacterium
CCTTTGATGGATGCCGCTGTCGAACCGCCGAGTACTATAGAACCGGCAGAGGGTTCGTAGAAGCCTAGGAGGAGTTTTAGGACTGTGCTTTTGCCGCCGCCTGAGGGACCTACGAGGGCAGCCGTCTTTCCCTCCGGCGCCTTAAAATCGAAACCTGCAAGCGTCTCTTTTGTCTCCTCGTAAGAGAAACGAATACCCCTCATTGTAAGTGCAGTATTATCAGGTCCATCCTTTGTGTAGCTCCCAGCTTCCGGAGCTTTTGGTTCCTCTGCTTCGTCTTCAAGCTCGCGGACCCGTGCAGCACCGGCAAGAAAACCTTGGTAATTTGCGATGCTGTGTCCGGTTTCACGGAGCATTCTGTTTATGTTCCATAGATAATTGACCATAGCTACCATGGTGCCGAAGGACATGAGATTTTTTCCTGCCATAAAAGCTCCCAAAACAAGGACGCCTGAGAAATTAATCCATCCTATAAGCGAATTATAAGACTCCAGACTTGCTGATCTTGATGCGCGCCGGATGGAGAGGCGAAGCACCTCCTCATTGTCCTCTTCAAATTCGCCTTTCATGGTTTCATGGAGATGAAATTGCTTGATGACAGAAAAACCTGCTAATATATTGCTGAGGCGCTCAGTGACCTTGCCTGTGGATGTCTGTATACCATCGCTCATTTTTCTGATGATTTTAGCAAATTTCAAGTCCAGAATAGCGAAGATAATACTAGATGCGATGAGTAAAAGACTTACCCTCCAATCAAGGATTATCATAGCTATGGCTGCACCCGTCCCTGCAAAAATGGTGCATATCAGGTTCCATAGCGGCCAGTCGTAGCAATTCCGCAGGGCTTGAACGTCGTTTGTGAGGCGTGTGACTGTATCTCCCGAGTGGTTCTTTTCAAAATAGGGCATCGGCAGGTTTAGTGCATGCGACAGGTTTGCAATCCTTATTTTGGCGGTGATCTTGAGAGAGCCTGTGAAGAACATATAGAGGAAAAAGAAAAAAAGTACAGCTCCTGTTACTGATATTGAGAGGATGAGAGCTATGCCCTTCCAGAGTCCTGAGAAGTCGCCCTCTACAGCTGCGTCGATCATGATTTTAATAGTAAGCGGAATTCCCAGATAGAAGAGAACCTCGCTGATAGTTGATAAGAAAAGACCCGGCAGAAAGCTTTTTGCTCCCGGCCGGATGAAGTGAAATATTTGGGAGACGGCGCCCGGCGCCTTTTTAGTTTCTTTACTCATGGTTTTCTCCTTCAATAGCCTCATATTTTTCTACGGTGCTGTCTTCTGCTGAGTTGAACTGTCTGGAATAAAGCTCTGCATACAGTCCGCCAGCAGCTAATAATTCCTCGTGTTTTCCCTGCTCTGCAATTTTTCCTTTGTCCATGACGAGGATGCGGTCCGCATTTTTGATTGTTGAGAGCCTGTGGGCGACTATTATTGCAGTCTTACTTTCGAGACTGCGGTCAATGGCTTCCTGCACCAGTGCCTCTGAGTGTGTGTCGAGAGCAGAGGTAGGCTCGTCAAGGAGGAGGATAGGGGAGCCCTTCACTAGAGCCCGGGCTAAAGCGATTCTTTGTTTCTGTCCGCCTGAAAGTTTGATGCCCCGCTCTCCAACCTGGCTGTCGTATCCCTCATTGGTTTCCATAATAAATTCATGTGCGTTGGCAGTCTTTGCAGCTTTAATCACTTCTTCGCGTGTAACGCCTGGGCGCCCGTAGGCAATGTTTTCATGGATGCTTGCCGGAAAGAGGAAGATATCCTGCGAGATGACAGAGAAATGAGATCGGAGCGCGTCGAGGTTCCAGTCCCGTGTATCATAACCCTGAACCTTAATAGTTCCGGAGTGAGTCTCGTAATCGCCGCAGAGAAGCTTGAGGACTGTGCTCTTCCCGCATCCTGAGGATCCAACTACTCCGATCCTTTCTCCTTTCGCTAAAGAGAAGCTCAAGTCAGAGATTACTTCTTTATCTTCTCCGTAGGAGAAGTTTACGCCTTCGAAACTTAAAGCCTCGGGACTGTTGTATCCAGAGTAATCTGAGCCGGTTTTACGCTCCAGCTCGATTTCGAATAGTTCTGCAACCCTCGTTCCTGCTCCCATGGCTCTCTTGACTCTGACAATCAAATCCGGCAGAAATGCCAAAGGCCACTGAACGAAGCCGAGCAGAAAGTTGAATGCGATCAGGGCTCCAGGGGTTAGTTCTCCCCGTATGATGAGATAACTCCCGTAACCGAAACAGAACACTGTCGGCATGGTACGGAGGAGAATATTGAATGGGGGAGTAAGACGCATGATGCCGGCAGCCTTGATGTCCATACGCAGCGACTCTTCGACATGTACGCGGTATTTTTGTGCTAAGACAGCTTTAAGGCCATAGGCTTTGACTGTCGCTATTCCTCCAAGCGCGTCTTGTGCGGCTGCATTTGCTTTTCCTAAAGCATCACCCGCCTGTCTGAAATAGCTGTACATGTTTTTTGTCATGGCGTTTACCGCAATGAGTGCTACGGGGACCGGCAGAATTGATACTATAAGAAGCTTCCATTCGAGGAAGATCATATACGAAGATGCAGCAATGAGCATGATAATCTGCATAAATATATCAAGAAAGGTGCTTCCCATGAAACTCTGGACTACAGAGAGATCTTCGCTCAGGCGGGACATGATGTCGCCCGAATGACGCTTTTCCATTACTGCTGCCGGTAAACGCTGGAGGCGGTCTACAGCTGATAGACGCAGGTCGTGAAGATAATGAGCGCTGAATGATCCGTAGCAGAAATTAATGAAGAAGGCGCTTGCCAGATCCACAATGAGGAGGATGGCGAAATAGGGCACATAGCGGATCAGGGTTCCGGTGTCACGAGCGAGAGCAGAATCGATAATTCTCTCGAGTATCCCTGCCTGGGAAAGGTTCACTGCAACACCCAAAAGTGCAAAAAGAACGCCGGCTGCAGCCAGTGCGGCATGAGGCCTGGCAAAGGGGATGAAAAGACCGAAGGTCTTCCTCATCGATGGTTTCGTTTCTTGTTTCATATACCTCTCATATATCAGTGCATAATGAAGTTACATCAGTATTGTATAGTTCAATTATGAATCTCTCCATCACAAAATTGACTCGAGTACATAAAATACCTGGTCCTCTGTGCAGAACATCATCCACTTACCGGCGATTACCGGCGATCCCGTAATTGAGCCCTCGGTCTCGAGTTCCCACAGGAGTCTGCCGTCCCTTGCCGAAAGACAGACAAGTCGAGGGGGCTGGCCTGATGGCGAGTATTCCCCGCCGCGGAGGCCGAGGTAAATACGGTCTCCCGAAAGCGTTGGGGCGCTCGAGGCTGGTTCATCGAAGACCTTAGTCCAGGCCGTTTTACCGTCTTGTATGCGGAATGCGCGTACTGCGTTATCGCCTGAAGAATAAATGATGGTATTTTTATAAACCACCGGAGCCATGAAATCTAACATCTCCATACAGTCTGTTAATAGTTTTCCGGTACTAAACTTGCGGTTTGGGTCGAAGACAGCTTCTTCGTTTTTCTCCCACAGTAATTCTCCGGAAAACCGGTCA
>JAAZBA010000163.1 GCA_012514045.1 Clostridiales bacterium
AAAGAAAGCACTTATCCGGGTACCGCTGCCGGAGCACATCGAATGAAGGCAGGTTATAATTGATGCCGACGATATCGGAAACATCAAAAACGGTCGCTTGCTCCGTCCGTCCGGCTACAGCGCACATGACAGGCCTCGTAGGATCAAGGCGCTTTGCCTCGGCATACATTCTCGCGAAAATCTTCTTCCCCTGTTCACGGCCGAAATACGGTTCTTCATTGCCTAAGCTCCACATAATCACCGAGGGGTGATTCCTGTCCCGTCGGATAAGGGCAGAAAGCTGTTCCAACCCCTCCTTGGTGGACTCAAACCACCGTGTTTCCGCCATCACAAGGAAGCCGTTTTCATCTAAAGCGTCCATAGTGGCCTCCGCATGTGGATAGTGGGCGCAGCGGTAGCCGTTCGCTCCCATCTCCCGGAGCAGACCTATCCGATACCGAAAAATATTGTCCGGCACAGCCTTGCCTGTAAGCCCGAAATCGCCGTGACAGCACACTCCCTTGATTTTCACAGGCTTGCCGTTGAGGAAGAATCCTTTGTCCGGATCAAACACCGCTTCACGGAAGCCAAATCGGACTGTTATTTCATCTTCTCCGTTCAGCGTTACCCGAGCGGTGTACATGTTCGGATTCTCCGTATCCCACAGCTTCGGAGACTTGACCTTCAAACACGTGTATGCGGTAACGACGCTTTTCCTCTCCGCCTTGCCGGAGAGAACACAGCCCGCGACCTCATTCCCCTGCGCATCCGACAGAGTGATCTTCAGCTCATATCCCATGTCTCGGAAGAATTCGTTGCGGATTTCTGTCTTTATTTCTGTATCCCAGGTATTCCCACGGCGTTTTGGTGAGATAAATACGCCGTGGCGCTCAATACAGAGAAGGGGCGTTTTTGTAAGCCACACGTGGCGGTAGATGCCGGCGCCCTCATACCACCAGCCCTCATGTTCCTCCGCCTGTACACGTACCGCCACTAAGTTATCCTCACCGGGGCGGGCTACGTCCGTTATGTCAATCTCAAAAGGGGTGTAGCCGCAGTAGTTATGACCCATAAGGCAGCCATTGACGTATACAGTGGCATGTGTGGCGATTCCCTCAAAATATAGGGTGATTCTCTTCTCCCTGTCCTCGCCGGAGAGAGAAAATTTCTTTTTGTACCATGCGTTGTTGTAAGGCAGATACCCCAATGTGTTGTTGTATTTCTCCTCCGGAGTATGGCGGATGACGTAGTCGTGGGGCAGATCCACTGTCTCCCAGTCCTCCATGATCGCTATATTTGTGACGTACTCCCTCACGGCGGCAGGTCCGGTTATCGCCCTCTCCGTTTTGGCGTGGTCGTACATATAGTGCTTAAACCGGGACTGAGGAATCTCAATGTCTCCTTCCCTGAACTGCCAGCCGTTGTCAATGCAAATATTCTCTCTCATGTTATTTCTCCACGAACCAATCCCAGCCCGGGAAATCCGGATGCTTGGCAGAGGTTACGTATTGCTCATAGTTTATGTTTGTCTTCCAGTAGCGCCTTGTGATCTGCTCAAAGGAGGTCCATATACCCTCCAGCTCGTAATAATCGGGAGCCTTCGGACGATTCTCTGGCTCAACATATGTGTCATATAGGGCTTTCATGCGGTCCTTCATATACTCCGACAACAGCTCAATCGCTTTTATGCCTATCTCCTTCAGCTCCTTTCCCCTTGAAGCGTCGGAAACAAAATCCTTTGGAGCGTTATAAGCGTTTCTCTTTTCGTTGCCACCGCCGATTTCCGGGAATTCCGGCTCACGTCCCAGATTCAGCATGGGGGTGTCGTCGGTGTTGGCGCCGTATGCGCAGGCAGTTTCAAGATCGCCCCCATGGTCACGGGAGTAGCCCGGAAAGTCATCTTTCTTAAAAAGATCGAAGTAACAGAAATATTCCGCCATAATGGGGCTTCCCGTACGCAGCTTATAGTAGTCTATCATCAGACTTATGTCCTCCTTCGTGCCCGGCACAGCATGACCGGAAACGAGAAGCACAGCCTTGAAGCCTCTGGCGTCAAAAGCCCTCAGGTGATAGAGCATGTTGTGGAAAAACATATAAGGAGGCAGAGCGCAGCAGATGAACTCGCCCATGCCACAGCCGCGTATGGACCAGTTAAACTCCGGCTCCTCATCTATGTGCCAGGCGAAATACGGCGCCACAATTCCGCCGCCCTTCTGCGCTGCCATGGTGCAGACCTTCGACACAGGGAACCAGTCCACTCCCATATTGTTGTAATGCCCGTGGCACTCCGTCAGACCGTAGGGCATATAACATACGGGATACTCCGCCCTGCGCTTGATGAATTCTTCGGGAGTAAGCTCCAGCCAATTTACTCTTTCCATGCTTGACACTCCTTTTGTTATTATTCGGTTTCATTATACCCTATGAAAGGCAAAAATACAATAGTCAGAAAAACTCAAAGAACCTGTCAATAATACACTTTGTCATGTTTCCGTCTATGGGCAAATACAATAAATTGTACTTTCCCCACATTAGAGAGCCAAAACAACATAATCCCCCTGGAGCGGAGACTTGAAAATCCAAGTCTGCTTTAAGAGGATCATATTTTAGCTTTATTCCGTTACATGCACATAAAGGGTACCGGAGATTTCCGGGAAAAGCTTTACCTTGATTTCATAGGAGCCGAATGATTTTATGGGCTCGTCTATGACTATCTTTCTGGTATCGATTTCAATTCCGTACTGCTCATTGAGACTGTCGGAGATATTCTTTGAAGTGATTGCTCCAAAGAGCTTGCCGCTTGCGCCGGCATTGCCTTTCACCCTTATCGGCATCTCAGCCAGCTTACGAGCCAGCTCCTCCGCCTCTTCTCTTTCCTTTGCGATGCGTCTCTTCTCTGCTTCTTCACGGATTTTTATTGCATTTATGGCATCGGTCGTGGCAGCAACTGCCAGTTTGCGGGGAATCAGGTAGTTTCTTGCGTAGCCATCGGATACATTTATAAGATCGCCCTTCTTGCCCTGTCCCTTTACGTCCTCTTGAAGGATAACTTTCATATTATCAAATCTCCTTTAAGTGATATTATATCATGCTGTAATATGAGTCTATGGCTCCCCGGAGCTTGCCTGCCGCCTCGTTTATAGGCATGTCCCCCATCTGGGCGCCGGCGCCCGTGAGGCTTCCGCCGCCTCCCAGCTTCTCAAGAATGACCTGAACATTCACCTGGCCTAAAGAGCGGCTGGAGATGTGGGTGGTATCGTCGTTTCGGTATATGACAAAAGATGCCTGAATCCCGGCGATGTTCAAAAGCTCATTTGCCGCCTGCGCCGCTATGGGACGATCTACATTACTGGAAGAATAGGCGATCGCAATGTTATCCCTGTATTTTACTGTAGTGCGGATGATGTCAGTGCGGTTAAGATAGCTGTCCATATCGTTCTGGAACAGCCGCTTCACCTCAATCGTATCAGCGCCGGCGCGTCTTGTAAACGCCGCCGCTTCAAAGGTACGCACACCTGTCTTCATAGTGAAATTGGTAGTGTCAAGGGTGATGCCCGCAAGCATACACTCCGCTTCAATACGCAGTATATCCCCGGGGGAAACGATATACTGGAGGATCTCCGTCATCAGCTCACAGGACGAGGAGGCATAGGGCTCATGGAAGTTCAGCGTAGCGTTCTCAATATAGTCCGCCGCTCTGCGGTGATGGTCGATAACCACAATCTTCTCAGCCACAGCCAAAAGCTCAGGGCATTCCACATAGTCCGGGCGGTTTGTGTCCACCACGACAAGGAGGGTGTCGCCCTTCATAAGCTCAATGGAAGATTCTTTCGTAACAAAGGCATCACTATACTCTTGGGTCTCCATAAGCCTGTCATACAGTACTTTTGCGGAAGAGGTTTCCACGTCCAACACAATTTTACAGGGCACTTCGAGCTTGCGGCAAGCGCAGCATATACCTACAGAGGCGCCGATGGAGTCCATGTCGGAAAAGCGGTGACCCATGACAATAACGTTGGAGGAGGAAACTATAAGATCCTTAATGGCTTGAGCCAGAACCCTTGACTTGACCTTTGTGCGCTTTTCCACCTCGCGGCTCATTCCGCCGTAGAATTCATAGGAAGAGCGGTTCTTGATAACCACCTGATCTCCGCCCCTTGACAGCGCCATGTCAGCGCGAGACGTGCGTTTTTTAGTGTGTCAAAGAGGGTATCATCACCGTGGCTTATGCCGATAGAGATAGTAGGAGGTATGTTTCCGAAGTTTTTTATGCTCTTCACCGTCTCAAGGATATCGAATCTGCTTTGCACGAAAGTTGGGAGGTATCGCTCCTCGAAAACGTAGACGTACTTGTCACGGTCGTTTTTTAGAAAGATACCGGAGCCGGTCTCACACCATTCGTTTATCCTCGCCTCCACCGCCGCCATTAGAAGGAACTGATCCTGTGACGAGGTACTTTTTACAAGCTCCTCATAGTTGTCCACCTGAATTATGGCAACTATCGGCTTCGCCAGGCTGAGCTCCTGGCTCAGCGCTTCCTGCTCTGTAATGTCTATAAAAAATAATGTAGCGAGTGTCTCATAATCGTTTACTGAGGAAGGGGGTATGACGGAGCCGCAGACTCTAAAGATCTGATCACCGATGGTCGCGATCATGCTGTCGGCGGAGTTTGTACGGAGCCACTCAAGGTTAAATCCGTCGATAACTTTTGATATTTTAAGACCGAACCAGCGGCTCTGGCTGTCTTTTGCACCCGGGAGACGGGCATTGCACCAGATAATTTCCTCATTGCTCAGATTAACAACGGCCGCGGGGATTGGAAAATCCTCCAAAAGGTTGTCAGAGGCAGAGTCCACCCGGATGGTCATACTCTCAAGATATTTTATAATGTTCTTCTCCCGCCGCTTCAAAACCCGCATATAAAGAAGGTAGGCGAAGAGAACGATAACAAGCTCCACAGCGCCAAGGATATACTGCCCAAAAATCAGGCTCAGGATAGCAAAAATAATCGGTACAATGAAAAACATCCTGCTGCCGGGCTCGAATAGGCGTGAAAGACCGTTTCCTCTCATAGGGTGTCTCCTTTCTGTTCTTTGTTGATATAATTATATCAAATTCGAGCCTTGATTACAACAAAAAGTTGATAATAAATAAATATTTAATGAAATCTATGTTTTTATTAGATATGAAAAGGAAAATAACACTTGACAAAGGGCAATAAATATGGTATTATAATAGAGCATTAAGCTTTGGCACGTGCCGGAATGGCGGAATTGGCAGACGCCCGGGACTTAAAATCCCGTGAGACTCAAATCTCGTGCCGGTTCAAGCCCGGTTTCCGGCACCACTTATATGAAAGCCGGAAAAAATCAAATGCCGCGGAGTGGAGCAGTTCGGTAGCTCGTTGGGCTCATAACCCGAAGGTCGTAGGTTCAAATCCTGCCTCCGCAACCATAAAAGAAACCTCTTTTGTTTGCTATTACAAGAGAGGTTTCTTATTCGTTTTAAGGACAAAGCCCATCAAAATACGCTAAAAAGACAGCCCATCGTCCTTGAAACTTGGAACAATGGGCTTCTATTTGATCGAAAAAGAATCATACAAGTGTCTATTAACATCGCAGAGTGTCTGCTCTCTTACACAACGTATTTTTGTGTGCTTTCATGCTTAGGCAATATACAATTCCTTTTTCATTAATTAAGAAGATCTGTAATCGCTTCGCTAAAAATAACATACAATTATATTAGATATAAGAGTGAGTGCAATGTAAACCATTGATATCTTTCGTGCTTTTTTCTTCATCACCTGCAAATGAAAACATAAAACAACCGTTATTACCAATGGAAATGCGAGTGGCTGAAAATTTAAATACGAATTAAAATCACCACGGAACAGAGATAACATTGCGCGTGTTACTCCACATGTAGGGCATGAAATTCCAGTTAGGAGTAATATTGGACAAGTACATCCTGCAATATAATACAATCCCCAAATCGCTCCCAAAAGAGTTAATAGAAGCACATGCTTCTTTATCAAACATACAATGCGAGCCAATTAAATAAGACTCATGACTTTATTAAAATTAACTTCCTTGGCTTTTTTAGAAATCGTAAACCAATCAACGATAGTGAGAATACCACAGCAACCGACAGTCAAAAGTTTCAGAATCCCCATTCCAGTATCCCCAAGCATGAATCTGTCAACTCCCAATGATCCCAAGAAAATGGAAATAAGAAGAAGTGTCGTAGGGTCCTTCATTTCAATTGTAGCGATAATAGAAAACTTTTCATCATCCATTGTTCGAAGCTTTTCTTTTAGATAAAAGATTTTATCCTCCGGAAAATATTTTGCATTTGTCATAATATACATGTCAATTTTTTGTTGATCTAACATTTCGTTTTTTCCTTTCATATAATATATTTGTGAACTCTAGTACATATTATATTATCGTTGTTGCTTTTTGTCAAGTATTAGCATTGCAGTTATGCTAGAAAAAAGCACTTCGTTTTAGAATGACATCTAAATCCTAAGTGCTTTTATTTTTCATATTTCAACTTACACAGCTACAACAGTAGAAATTAAAAGGAGGTCTTAAACCAAGCAGGCTTATAATGATTCGTTTTTTCTTGAATCTTGATATTGCCCTCTTTGGTATACCCGCCCAGCATTTGATTATACCAATCAATCCCGGACTGACTGAGTACTTGTGTAAAAAAGTCAATGTCAAATATATCTTCAACTTTTTTATCATGAAAATCTGTACACTCTTCATTTAGTCGGCATATATCTTCTTCAGGCAAAGCATCGCGGAGCTTTTTCTCCCATATTGCCGCATTGTCAAGGAATCTGGTAAGATTTTCATTAATACACCTGTATGCTATTGCGGTTGTCTGTTGAGCTGCATCATACATGTTTTTTCTGTTTTTAAAGAAGCCATTAAAATAAGTTGTAAATCCAAAGAAGCTTTTTACTATCTTTGCGTCTTCTTCTCTGCTGTCGCCCAGATATTCAGGCAGTAGTTCTTCGATTATATCTTTATTGAAAAGTCTATCATAATGATCATCTTTGGTAAAAGCCTCTGAAATGCTTTCGCGGAGTTCTTCTCCTATTTTGTTTAATTTTTTGTCATCTCGCTGTGAGCTGTTA
>JAAZBA010000199.1 GCA_012514045.1 Clostridiales bacterium
GTATTTTTTGTCATCCGGTGTACATCTGCAGGCAGAATAAGCAATATAACAGTGATTCTCCTTTGCCACATCCGAAAAGAAATCTCGAATTTTGTTACCGCGATAGTTATAATACTCTTTGCGTTGCTCCATGGTTAAATTTGGATATCGGTCGCAAGCTTCAGGGACAATTATTAAATCCGGTTTATCAGGGAGCACTTTCGCAAGACAATGTAACCAGTGTCTTTTCATATTCTCTACAAGGGATTCTAAACCATAGGAATAGGAAGCTTCAATAGCCTTTGGTCCGAGAAGACTGATATTAACAAATCTTGCCATATTCCAACACCTCGCTATTCTTTATTTCTTAGTTTATGTTTTTCAAGTATTTCAATAACATGTTTAGGTCTGTTGGTTGTAAAAAGTCTCGCTCCACAATTTACAGCTGCCAAGATATCTTCCTCGCTGTCTACGCTTGCCCCGACCCAAGGTTCAATACCCAGTGAAATAAGCTTCTTGTAGTCCTCCTCAGGGTATAAAGAACGCGGTAAATCTGCCTCTGAACGATGCCACAGGCAGGCGCAGAACATAGGAGGATAGATATCTCCAAGTATCTCAAAGGGATAAAAGCCGTGAATGCGGTATCTATGTTCATACTTGTCATCAATATATTTAAGAACCGCACCATCAAAGCTGTTTACTATACATCTGTCCCCAAGTCTGTATTCTTCAACGAGAGAGATTATTTTATCTGCACAGATTTTTGCAAATACTTCACCTTTGTTTTTAAAATAATCCTTGAATTCCAGATTGAATGTCATGACATTGTCTCTTCGGGCATATTCAAACAACTCTCGAAGAGTAGGTACCTTTATACCCTTGAAGCGCTGAGCTGTTTTGATCCCGATATCTGCTTTCATAATCTCATCGAAGGTCATTTCGCTTATTACACCATCTATGTCTGAGGTACGGTTTAAGCTCTCATCATGCATCAGAACTATTTCACCGTCTTTCGTCATACGAATGTCGGTTTCAATCATATCGACTCCGACCTCGTAAGCCGCTTGAAATGCAAGCATAGAATTTTCCGGAAAGCCGTCCACATTGCCTCTATGTGCCGCTACATACACATACATAATTTATCCTACCTATAATTATAGTCCTAGTTATTGATGCAGTATATTTTTCATATTATTCACATTTCTATATAACTTTTTCAGGATTCAGAATATTGTTTGGATCAAAACATAGCTTTATGGATCTCATAAGCTCTATTATATCCTTTCCATACAAAGATTTCATGTATTCCCGCTTAGCATAACCGATTCCGTGCTCGCCTGACACAAGACCAGAAAGTTCCTTCGCCTTCTCATACATACTGTCAAATGCCTCTTTGAGAATTTTGCTCCAGCTTTCATCATCAAGTTCATCGCGGCAGATATATACGTGCAGATTGCCGTCACCGGCGTGACCAAAGGACGGAATTCTGACATTAAGCTTACTGGCTAAAGCATGTGTGTATTTAATAAACTCAGCCACAGCGCTTCTCGGTACAACCACGTCACACTCATCCATTTCGGTTGTAGAAGCTTTTATTGCCTCAAGGAAAGCACCTCTCGCCGACCAGACTGATTTCTTCCTTTCTTCTGTATCAACAAAGAAAGCGTCAAGAGCTCCGTGGTTAAGGCAAAGTTCACATATTGCATCAACAGCAGGCTGCACTGCCTCTTTTGATTCTCCGTCAAAGGTCAGAAGAAGATAA
>JAAZBA010000271.1 GCA_012514045.1 Clostridiales bacterium
GCAGGCGCTCTTGAATACAGCGTTAAGCTGCCTTCGTTATTCATATGAATCCCATAAATCGGGCAGTTATCATCTGACGAACGGAACCGACTGCAAATGGGGTCATACATGGATAAGCGTGTTGGGTATTGAACGGATGGTTTTCGCTCTTGACGCTTTGAAACCATACCTGACAGAAGAGGACGAGAAATCAATCCGCCATATGTTTCTTTCGGAAGCCGATTGGATTTTACGGGAATATCCGGTCAAGGCGGGGTTAATCAATGACAACAGACCGGAATCCAACCTCTGGAACGGCGCTTTTCTTATGAGATGCGCTATATATTATCCGGATGCGCCATACAAAAATGAATACATGGAGAAAGCAGAGGTATTCATCAGAAATTCCATATCGACCCCCTCTGACAGCGCAGATGAGCTGTTTGTGGGAGCAAATTTCTTCGATTCCTTCGCCTGTAATCACCATCGCTACATGAACGTAGGCTATATGGTTATAACTCTGTCCCAGCTGGCCTATCTTCACTTCACATGCAAGTCAAGGGGGATTAAACTTCCTGAATATGTGTACAGAAATGTGCCGGAACTCTGGGCTCTCGTGCGTGAGTGTATCTTTCCCGACGGAAGGCTTATACGCATCGGCGGCGACACCCGAATCCGTTACTGCTACTGTCAGGATTACCTCAATATAGTTTTGTATATGATATCTGATCTGTATGACGAGGATGTAAGCGCTCTTGAACTCGGATGGCAGAAGACTGTTCAGCATGAACAGCGTGAAAATAACGATGGCACTTTTCTTTCGACACGTCTTGAGCTGTTTCGTCAGCGGGCTCCGCTTTATTTCATGAGGCTTGAGTCAGACAGGGCTGTAAGCGCCGCCCAGGGAGCCTATGTCCACCGGCTCTGGCCTTCGCTTGGGAAAAAGAAGCACAGATACAGTGATTTCTCCTGGCATGATGACTACCATGGAGCATGTTATGTGAGAAACGATCGCAAAATAGCCTCTTTTGTGTGGGTAGCGGCTCAAAAACCCCAGGGGCTGTGCCTCCCATTAAATGACAGTTCTATGGCGGAATGGGATAAAAACTTAGTCAGTATCTTTGAGGGTGACGGGCTATTCAATGAACATATAGTAACGGAGCATCATGAGGAAATGTTAGAATCCGGCTTTGTGACAACGGGAAAGACAAGGGCAAGAACCTGGGAAATGTTGGACGAAAGCAAAAACGAGGAGATAAACATTGAGCTGTCACTTTTGTTTGCGTCCCTGCCGGACGGCGACACTTGTGTAACGCTGCAGTTTGCCAAGGCGTTGAGACATTGTCATCTGCTTAAAGTACATGGACTTCATCTCCAAATAGCGAACGATATGTTTAACGGCTACACCCGTTCTTACGTCTGCGATGGAAAAACAGCGACTGTTGACGGTGTCCTTTCGGTGACAAGCATATACGGTGACGAGCTGAAGATAGTCAAAGGTGATCACAGGACAATTGGCCTCTCTAACAAATACTGCTATGACAGGGGTATGCTGAAGGTTGACGAAATATGCACCACAGTATACGATGGTCCGAAGTGGTTTGAGAAGGATGAATGTATCCTTGATTTCGGAGCTGCGATAACTGTATCCGGGAATCCAGTAAGCTGTAGTCTCATATCCTCAGAAGGCAACAGGCGAACAGTATCGGTGACAGGAACAGACGGTGTTGATTATATAATTGAGTTTAACATGGATACCATGGAAGGCAGTGTAAAAACGATATAGAGAAAATTACCCTCCCCGTTTTCATCTTTAGGGGATGGTAATTTTAGTCTTCGGAAATATGAATATATCCCTTTATGGCGTCCGGACGTTTTGCGTACTCTAAGCAAGCCTGTCTCGGATAAGCAAGGAACTTTTTATTGTTGCGAACGATTGAGTCAAATATAACGTCCATGTTGTTGAGGTGAGGTTGTGAGAAGTTTATGCATGTGACGCAGTCGAGGCTTAAAAGCATATCAATATAGTGGTCGCCTCTGCCGCAGAAGTGAACACAGCCGCCGCTGAAGTGCTCAAGAAGCCTTTTGTCATACTTCAGAGCAAACTCTCTGTACAGCTCCGGTGACAGGTTCATTGCGCTGTCGTTTCGAAGCATGATAGGACCAGGATGAACCCAGGACCAATGCACGTTTAGACCGTTTTTCTTTGGAATTATCTTGTACCATTTCTCGAGAAAAGCGGTGAAGGTTTCAGAAATAAGAGTCATAACGTCATGCACGAAATCGGGATCGTCATACATCTCATAAAACATCTCGCTGCCCCAAAGGAGTTCGCAGACATCGAGAGGACCCTGAGTGTCCGGATGAAACACCGTGACATATTTTTCAATCTTTGGATAATTGGAGAAAACTTCCCGCGCCAGCTCACCGAAGCCGAAAACATTCTGCCCGAAACCGGAACAAAGATCGGGTATTCCTCGCTCGAGAATTCTGCGCACAGGCTCAGAGTCATTATAGGAACGGGTAGTGGGGAGCGTGTCCATCTCCCTGGGCATAACAAATATCTCCGCGCCGAATAAAGAAGTCATAATGCCAGTACCGTAATTTGCCCTGACACAGGGGGCATATGTTTCAACAGAAAGAGCATGGCTCACTTTTGCCAGCTGATGGTCCAGCATAAGCTCAAGATCTGACAATGCGTCGTTTATATTGATCTGACGGACTTCCAGCGAAGGCATAGTGGTTTTTCTTCTTTTAGGAGCGAAAATTACTTCATTAAACTCACCGCTCCAAAAAGAACGCCACTGGGAGTGAAAATCATCCTCCGTATCGCAGTCGATTCTTTTCTCTATGTCTTCAAGCAAGGCGATTGTGTAATCAGACAGCTTCATATCACTTTAAATCCTTTCCGTGAATTTCGGTATATTTAAGCTTGTCGGCGATACGCTCAGATTTCATCAGGCTCACCCTTGTGACCGCAACCGTTTCGGGCTCAAAGATCGGCATAACAGCGTCTTTGTCGATAATACATTCTCTGGCAAGTGTCAGGTGAGGCTTAAAAGAGCGGTCGTCAAGCTGAAATCCGTACTTTTTGAGCTCGTCATTGAGATACATTTGAATCTTTGCCAAACCATCGTAAGCCTTTACGCCGAGCCAAAGAATATTTCCTCCGTCACGTTTGAAGAATCCACTGCCCTCAATGCGAAAGGAAGTGGCAGGATAGGGTATACTGTCGACTGTTTGCAGGATATGATTAAGTCTTCTTATGTCAACTTCACCGATGAACACCAGTGTAAGGTGCAGATTTTCGGGCAAAGAAAAATTACCCTGTTTTGAGAACTTCTTTAGTGAAGTCTGAAAGCTCACGATTCTCCCCCTTGTGTCCTCGGGGAGATTTATAGATATAAAGAGTCTCATTAGGATTACCTCATGCCGAACATTTCGCGCTTGAGATCGAGATAATAGAGATATTTTTCCTCTGAAACGTCCGGAGGACAGCGATGGTCGCAGAATGGAATATAGCCTCCACGCTCCACGAGGGGTGCGATGCTTTCAAGATAGGTTTTAATCTCATCTTTGCCTGCTTTGAGCTGGATTTTATCAATACCGCCCATGATCCGAAGATCTTTTCCGTACTCATTCAGAAGCTCCGCAGGATGGCAGCAGCTGTTGACTTCGTAAGGGAACATACAGTTGATGCCGCTTTCAAGAAAGTAGGGCATGATGGGACGAACATCACCGTCGCAGTCGCACCACCAGATATCAATACCGTGTTTTTTAAGTTTTTTATTTATGCGCTTGTATCTTGGCATGACCA
>JAAZBA010000039.1 GCA_012514045.1 Clostridiales bacterium
AACATCTGCAGACATTGACACACAAGGGAGCTTACCATTGGAACATATTTCTCTCCTCCAGGTGATACTTTCAAACGTTTAAGCTCGCCTTGCCAAAACGCAAGCGTTTTATTCTTTTTATCCTCATATTCGAAATCGCTTACTTCTCCATGACGAAAAGCGCAAAAAAACGAAATGCTTTCCTTTGGATTCAGCGAAAAACGCAGTTTTACAAGCCTTCTCTTGTACCACTCAAGACCAGGCACATCTTCCTGCCATTCGGGTTCAAGTTCGTTGATTCCTTTTAGGAGTATATTATAGTCACCATCAGTCAGAAGATTTCCGTTCATGCGCCAGTCCGTTGTGAGGAAACCCCAGTTATGGACATTTGAGTCATAATGAGCATAGCCGTCTACCTCGGTGCCTACAAGATGATCCTCACGGCCTGTACGGGGAAGTATTGCGATTACATCGGATACCTGTGTGTCGGTATTGTTTTCTAGGGTAAACTTAGTATAACAAGTCGGGATACGATCAATACTGCAAAAACTTTCCATATGTATAGAGTATTGACCTAAGTACTGGCTCAGGCTGTGTATCGGTATTCCATCATTTCTTGTTTCATAAGTAACGTTTTTAAAATCCGGAGAAAGCATATCTTCCCCTACAAGAATACGAAAGCCAGAGGAACGGTATCCGTATGTTTTCTCGATTATGTCACCGCAGATAACTCTAAGCTCCGGCCACATGGTAAACATATTCTCCGCAAAAGGCGGATGAAGATATCTTTTGTTGGTAAAAGGTCTCTTCCATTCAGCTGATGATGAAATATTATACATTATTCGAAAACCTCCTTACTTTGCTATGGTTATTCTATCATATTATTACCCAACATTCAATAACGAAACAAACAGAGACAATATGATTGACAAAGTATGGCATATGATTTAGAATAAGATCAACAGATTTGGGGAGGTAAAGATGATGACAAAGGGCAAGAGCGTCTATTTTTTCATCATGACCATGATGTTCTGGTATGCCACCTGTACATTCAATCCAATTATTTCTCCCTATGCCGCTGAGCTTAACGCCACGGGGGTAATGATTGGTCTCATCGGAGGAGCCTACGGCATATCTCAGACTGTTCTGCGAATCCCATTGGGCTTTCTTTCGGACAAAACAGACAAGAGGAAGATTTTCATTCTTATCGGCACTCTGTGTTCGGGAATTGCGGGATTGATCGTTGTGCTGTTTCGCTCTCCGATGTCGCTGTTCCTCTGCAGGATTATGACGGGAGTCCAGGCAGCTACCTGGGTGCAGCTTACAGTCCTCTACTCCTCTATGTGCAAGCCGGAAGAAGCCGGAAAGGCGATGGCTCTGATGGTCACAGCCTGTTCTGCAGGCAAGATGCTTGCCAGTCTGACAGGAGGATTTGCTTCTGAGCTATACGGATATACTGCTCCATTTTGGATGATGATACCTGCTTGTGTAATTGCTTTCGTCATGTGTTTTGGACTTAAGGATGTCAAACTCCGCAGAACAACCGATAAAATACGGATTTCAGAGCTATTGAAGAGATCTTTTCAACGCAA
>JAAZBA010000198.1 GCA_012514045.1 Clostridiales bacterium
AATATTTGTCTCAATCAGATTTCTGGAAACAAGATATTTATAAAAGGAACGAATAGATGCAGTCTTTCTCGAACGGGTACTTGAGTTATTACCATAGGTTGTATTATTACTCTTATGATATGTGGGGCGTTCGTTTTTAACAAATATCATAAACTCATACATATCAGAAAGAGTAATGCTGCGTATAAAGTCAATATCGATATCATTAATTGAAATGTTGGAAAATTTCACATCGTCTTGGACGATTCCTTTATATTGTTTGATAAATCTAAAAAATGTTCGTAGATCAAGGAAGTATTCTTTTATTGTTGCGTCAGAGCGACCTCTTACACTTGAAAGATAATTGAGAAAATCTCGAATAACTTGAGGAGTGTCCTTTGGATACAATTCGTTCTTTTTAGCCATAGCAGAGGGTCCTTTCATGAAGTAATGACATTATATCATGTTAAAATGGAAAAATCAATCCCCTGAATTATACAAAATCTCTATTTTGTATAATTCAGCATCTCTTTCTTTAAGCCTCTTTTTAAGTACTCTCCTCTGTTATCGGTATGATTGAGCCTATATCAAAGGCTGGTTTGTCGGTTAAGAATATAGGCTTGATACCTTTGAAATTAAGAAATCGCAGGATACTATTCTTATCGGGATGAATATCGAGGTTCCCTGTAAATGCTAGAATATTCGGCGCAAGCTTACCGCAGCAGCCTCCGATAAAGCCGTAATCGTATCCTGGTAAATCAATAAATCCCGGCGTAATTAACAGTACATCAAAACCTAAGCTCTTAAGCGCTGTGGCAATTCCCTTGTCTGCAGTGATAACACTTTTATTATCCACAACACAGGTTGAGCATTTTGAATACCCCTGATTAACATTTACAGCCTTAAGTCTGATTTCTCTTAGTCTACGTAGAAGAATTCTATCAATATTAGCAAGTCTATGAACATACACTTCACCTGCAATCAATACATTATAGGCAATATCTCTCGGATACGGCTTACTCGGTTCTACCATACCCTCGGTTATGCTGCTCCCCGTTGGCAAAATTGACTCGAAGTTTTTACGATATGCCTTAGGTAAAACGAATT
Source organism: Clostridiales bacterium (assembly GCA_012514045.1). Taxonomy (GTDB): domain Bacteria; phylum Bacillota; class Clostridia; order Oscillospirales; family QAMX01; genus JAAZBA01. The sequence goes on from JAAZBA010000198.1 coordinate 1,087, forward strand.
CACCGTTTCCAATATATGTAAATAGCATGTCGGGATGATACCGAACAGGTTCCTCCAGCAATTCTCCTCCCATTACGGGCAATACTTCAATATCAAATGATAAAAGTTGATTTTGCAACATATTACTATAAATATCGCCTAAAATCACCTGTTTTACGTTAGATTCAGGCAAATTTGGGTGTTTTATGTATCTCATCATTTTGTCAGATTCAGTGCGCATAAGATGGCTTCTCTAATGTTCTTTACAGGATATAACTTAAGTCCCTCTGGTACGGATATTCCATCAAGATTCTGCTTAGAAAGGACACAATGCTTAAAACCGAGACGGCGTATTTCACTGAGACGCTGAGCTGTAGATGTTACAGAACGAATCTCCCCCGTCAGACCTACTTCCCCGAAAGACACAAGGCTGTCACGAGTGCAAGTCTCTTTAAGACTTGAGGCTATAGCAAGGATTACAGGCAAATCCGATGCTGGTTCATCGATTCTGAGCCCACCGATAACATTTATATAGGCGTCTCGTCCTGCCATACTTATACCTGCTCGTTTTTCGAGTACAGCCATTAGAAGCATAGCTCTATTATAATCGAAACCTGCACTCATTCTACGAGGTGTACCGAAACTGGAAGGAGCCACAAGAGCCTGTATTTCCGCCAGGATTGGTCTTGAACCCTCCATGATACATGCGATACAGCTTCCGGAAACGTCCTTAGGACGGCCGGAAATGAGCGCTTCTGAGGGATTTTTAACCTGAATCAGTCCCCTGTCCGTTATCTCAAAGAGACCGATCTCATTTGTAGATCCGTATCGGTTTTTAGCAGCTCTGACAATTCTGTAAGATATCTGTTGGCTGCCCTCAAAGTATAGTACGCAGTCCACCATATGCTCAAGCATCTTTGGACCAGCTAATTCTCCTTCTTTGTTGACGTGCCCAACAATAAAAACAATGATGTTGTTTCCTTTAGCATACTGCATGAGAGTCATGGCGCACTCACGTATTTGCGTCATGCTACCGGGAGCGGAGGCAATTCCTCCCTTGAAAACCGTTTGTATTGAGTCGATAATAAGCACGTAAGGTTTCAGTTCTTCGACGCTTGAGATTATATCCTCAAGCATTGTTTCCGCAAGTACAAAGAGATTATCGCTTGTAACACAAATTCTCTTCGCTCTTAATTTCAGCTGACGAAGAGACTCTTCGCCTGATACATACAAAACTTTCCCTAGCTTACATAGGTTTGTGCATGACTGCATTAGAAGCGTTGACTTACCTATTCCCGGCTCTCCGCCTACAAGCACAAAAGATCCCATCACAGCTCCCCCACCCAGTACACGGTCAAACTCATCTATACCGGTTGAGACACGTTCTTCCCCTACTGTATCTACATCGTCCAGTTTCAAATAACTGCTACTTTTTCGTGAGACTGTTCTTGTGTTTTTCATTTCCGGAGCTTTTTGCTCAATCTGCTCTTCCATGGTGCTCCATTCCTGACAATGAGGGCACCTTCCGTACCATTTTGCTGATTCATAACCACAATTCAAGCAAACATACAGAGATTTTGTTTTCATACTATATCTCCTAGCTTCTATGGAAAACACCTCCACGAGTTATCACGCGGAGGTGCAATATTTGTTATCTGATTCTTTTATCTTTTGAGCGTGGTTTTGTATAAACGACTTTATCCATAACTCTGTAGAGCACATAACCGTTTTTGTATCCTAACCAAGTGCAAAGCGGAGTAACACCGCAAAGCAACACAAGTATAAAGGCAAGACCATTATCAAGGCATGGAACAACAATTGCTATGAATGGACATGTGATTATACAATAAACTAAAAGTACGAAATCAGGGAAAACTCCGGTGTAGGATTCAAAGATCGCGATAACAGTAAATATAAATAGCGGTATCGTCGAATAAATACCAGCCTTCAAACCGCGCATTTTGTCTTCTTCCATATGACCGAATTTAACGAGGTTTCTGTCTCTTTCTGCAATGTTCCAGCAAGCAGAATAAAGCATAGAGGTATAGAAGAATATACCGACAACCGTGCTTATAAGTTGAACCCAAATAGTATCAAGGATCACGGCAACTACCATCATCACCAGGAAGGTAATCAGGATCGCAATAAGCTTAACAGTGATACATCCGATTACAACCTTACTGAAAGGGCTTTTCATCTCATACTTGATTTCATTTTTTCGTCTGAACAATAAAATCCCATCCTCTGTTAGTATTACATCATTATACCATCAATATGGGTATAATGTAAACAAAAATTTGTAAATAAATGAAGAAAGAATAGATTACTCTATGCTTTTTCTTTGCCACCTCCAGTCAAAAGTACTCCTTTGTATATTGATAGCTAAGTAGATGCCTTTTCCCCTGTGTCTTTTATCCGATTGCCTTAATTATCGCATTTGCGATACGCTCCCCTATTCTTTTCATCCCCAAGTCACCGGGATGGGAAGCTACACCATCATGTTCAAACAGTCCGATTGCCTTGTTCTCATCCTTTACACCTAAATCACCGATAGAAACAAAATGCGCTCCAAGTTCTCTAGCCGCATTTATAACAGGCACATTGAGTGTGTCAGAAGGCCAGAACATATCGGTAATGACAAGATGCTGATTTTTATTTTTACGAAAGAAATTTGCCATCGTAATAAAACCGTCGAAGTAACTGTGTTCCTCGGTGACGCTTGAAAATGAATTTTCTCCGATACGAAGTACAATAACATCGGCATTAAAATCGCGTGCAGCGGTAAACTTCTTTTCAAGTATATCTTTGCTCCAGTATTCCCTCTCCCAGTCAGCGGCATTAACAATGCAGGCGCTGATGAGACCGTATTTCTCTCTTAGCCGGGCAAGCGCTATATGTACATAGTCCTTATCAAGGGAT
>JAAZBA010000219.1 GCA_012514045.1 Clostridiales bacterium
CGCTCTCACCGTAAGGATAACGAATACTTCTACGCTACACATACCTTTTATTCTTTTAGTGATTTCAAGGCTCAACTTGCTGTTCATCTCCGTAAATATAACAACTTCCCTATGCGCCCTCTTAACTGGAATTCTCCTAAAATCACTCTCTTTAATTTCTTGCGCCTCGGTGTAACATATCATTGACAAACCAACATAATGTGTTATTTGACGAGTTTAAGAAATGAATCAGACGATTCCAATGAAATTGCATACGAAAACAAAAAATATCGGGAGGATCGAAAAAAGTACTTGCATTTTAGTATGTGTTATGATAGAATAATGTGTACTAGCGATTGTGCGCCGTTTTTGCGGCGTGTAAATAATTTTAGATGACAAGGAGGTGGACAACGAACAATGCCAAACATCAAGTCTGCCGAAAAGCGCGTATTGGTTACAGCAAAGAAGACCGCCGAGAACAAGAGAGCCGTGTCAGCTCTCAAGACAGCGCTTAAAAAATATTCCGCTACAATAGCTGAGGATCCGGCGAATGCCGAAGCCGCTTACAAAGAGACAGCGAAGCAGGTTGACCGTGCCGCTGCCAAGGGACTTATTCACAAGAACACAGCAGCGAGACGTAAGAGCGCCATGGCTCGTGCCCTTAACAGCGCAAAGTAAACCATCAAAAGAGCGTGTGTTTTTTGTCGTGCGTAAATTTGCGCTCCGAAAACGCGAAATCAAGCTCCCGCGCCGACACATCGGCGCGGGTTTTTGCTTTTTATTTATATTCAAAGGAAATGATACTATGCAATATCTCATGCAGTTTGGCATTATCGCCCTGTTCTATTATGCCGGCGAGATCCTCAATTCCCTCATTCCTCTGCCGGTTCCCTCCACCATTTACGGGTTGGCGCTGCTTTTTATTTCTCTTTGCACCGGTGTTGTGAAGCTTTCACAGGTGGAAGACGCGGCTTCGTTTCTTCTTTCTATGATGCCCATTATGTTTGCGCCCTCCGGAGTAGGTCTGCTGACAATTGTTCCTATCCTTAAGGACAGCTGGGTAGGTATTGTGGTAACAAGCGTTGTCACCACCTTCACCACCCTTCTCATAACGGGTCACACGTGCCAGCTTTTGCAGAAGCTTCAGAGGAGTAAAAAATTATGACGGAGTTTTTCAGTATCATCACCTCATCTATCTTTTTCGGGATCCTTCTCACTATCGGTACTTTTCGCATCGGACAATGGATCGTAAAAAAGACCGGTATAAAAGCATTTAACCCTCTGCTTACGTCGATCATTCTAACCATTGCCTTTCTCCTCCTCTTTAAGGTGGACTATGAGGACTACAACAAAGGAGCTTCCTATATTTCCGCTCTTTTAGGGCCTGCCACCGTGGCGCTGGCGGTGCCTCTCTACAAGCAGGTTAATCTGCTTAAAAAGAACCTTGTTCTGATCCTCATATCCGTAACCGCGGGAGCTGTTAGCGCTGTGGCCGGAGTATATCTCATGTCTAAGCTGTTTTCCCTTCAGCCTGAGATATTCTACTCGATTATGCCAAAGTCCGTCACTGCCGCCATTGCCTTGGGTATCACCGAGGAAGCTGGGGGCATCGGGGTGCTTACCCTGTTTGCCATCACCGTAACCGGCATGACAGGCTCAACCTGCGCTTTAGGGGCATGCAAGCTCTTCGGCATACACGACCGCATGGCTGTAGGTCTCTCCATGGGCACCTGCGCCCACGCTATAGGCACCTCTGTTGCCCTTGAACGGGGCGAACTCGAGGGGGCTATGTCAAGCCTTGCCATCGTTGTGGCAGGCTTTGTGACGGTTTTTATCGCTCCTTTTATAGTCTACGTATAACAGCGCAAAAAAATATGAAAATTTTACTGATTTCCTTTGAAATAATATATCCTTTGTGGTATGATATATGTGTATATAAATATCTATTTTTGCACATGAAAGGTACTGATGCAGCATGGCTAACATGAGGGACGTGCGTCGCGTCGTAGTCAAGGTGGGTACGAGCACGCTGACACACGAAAACGGAAGGCTCAATTTCAGAAGAATAGAAAAGCTTGCGAGAACACTGTCCGATTTAAAAAACAATGGGCTTGAAATAATACTTGTAACAAGCGGTGCTGTGGGACTTGGTATGGCTCGTCTCGGGCTTGAGGGCAAGCCAAAGGACATCCGTGTCAAACAAGCTGCCGCCGCGGTAGGTCAGAGCGAGCTTATGAACATATATTCAAGGATGTTTTCAGAATACGGCTACAAAGTCGCACAGCTTCTTCTCACCAGAGATGTGGCGGACACGGAAGAACTGAGGACTAACGTTACCAACACCGTCAACACGCTCATTGACCTTGATATTATCCCCATTGTCAACGAAAACGACACCGTATCCACGTTTGAGCTCAATCATATCACCGCCTTCGGAGATAACGACACCCTTTCCGCTGTTGTCTCCGAGCTTTCAGACGCCGACTGTCTTGTAATCCTCTCCGACATCGACGGGCTTTACGACGCTGACCCCAGAGAATACGAGGAAGCCAGACTCATCCCCATCGTACGGGAAATAACCGAGGAGATGAAAATGAGCGCCGGAGGCAGCGGCACCAGCAGAGGTACCGGCGGCATGGCTACAAAGCTTGCAGCCGCAGAAAGCATGATGCGTCAGGGAAAGCTCATGGTCATCGCCTCAGGAGACCGTCCGGAGCTTCTGTACGACCTTTTTTCCGGCAGAACGGTGGGCACTTTATTTATGCCAAAGGGAGTAAAATAACATGAACAGCATAGAAATCCTTGCCGCACGGGCAAAGAAAGCCTCAAGGGTGCTTTCAAACGCCGGAAGCGAGACAAAGAAAAACGCGTTAGGGCTCATTTCCTCCGCTCTTTGGGAGCAGAGAGAGAAAATAATCGAGGCAAACCTCAAGGATATTGAAGCAGGCATTCAAAACAATATGCGTCAGGGACTTATCGACAGGCTGAAGCTTGACGAGAAGCGCATCCGCTCCGCTTGCGACGGTGTGATCTCCATCGCGGGGAACAGCGATCCCATAGGTAAAGTGGATTCCATGTGGACGCTGCCTAACGGACTCCGTATTGGCAAAAGAAGGGTTCCCCTTGGCGTTGTGGGCATCATCTACGAGGCAAGACCCAACGTAACCGCCGACGCTGCCGCTCTATGTCTTATGACAGGCAACGCATGTGTCCTGAGAGGCGGTAAGGAAGCTATCAACTCAAATATCGCCATTTCCGATATTATGAGAGACGTTATTGCTAAAGCGGGGCTTCCCGCCGATTGCATTACTCTTGTCACCGACACCACAAGAGAAAGCTCCATGCAGATGATGAAGGCAAACGGCCTTATCGATGTGCTGATCCCCAGAGGCAGCGCCGGGCTTATCAGCGCTGTGGTGGAAAACGCCACAGTTCCCGTCATCGAGACCGGTATCGGCATATGCCACACCTATGTGGACGAGGGAGCGGATCTAAATACAGCTCTCGACATAGTAGAAAACGCCAAGTGTTCCCGTCCCTCCGTATGCAACGCCTTGGAGGTGCTGTTAGTGGCGGAGAGCGAAGCGGCAGAATTTCTGCCCATGGTGAGAGATAGACTCAAATCGGTGGAGTTCAGGGGCTGCGAAAAGACATTAAAGATTATCGACTGCGTTGAAGCCTCTGGGGAGGATTTTCGCACAGAATTTTTGGATTATATCATGGCAATCAAGATCGTTTCCGGTATAGACGAAGCCATTGAGGAGATTAATATCAATGGAAGCGGCCATTCTGAAGCGATTGTTACAAACAGCTATCAGCGAAGCGAGAGATTCTTAGCGGAAGTTGACGCTGCGGCGGTTTTCGTAAACGCCTCAACCCGCTTCACCGACGGAGGCGAATTCGGATTCGGCGGCGAGATAGGCATCTCAACCCAGAAGTTCCACGCAAGAGGTCCCATGGGACTTTCCGAGCTTACATCATACAAGTATATCATCTACGGCAGCGGACAGATTCGAGTGTAAGGGGGATAAGGTATGGACTGGTACAAAAAAAGCATAGACGAAGTTCTGCGGGAGCAGAACACATCCTCCGGGGGGCTTACCGATTTCAATGCCTCACACAGAATTGAAAAGTACGGCGAGAACAAACTCCCCGAGGGCAAGAAAAAGAGCCTCGCCTCCAAAATATGGGAGCAGATAAGCGATTTTCTTATTATTGTGCTTATTATTGCGGCGGCTGTTTCTGCCATTTTAGGCGAATATCTGGACAGCGGCGTAATCCTTGCAATTGTAGTGCTCAACGCCACTCTTGGCATTATTCAAGAAGGTAAGGCGGAGAAAGCGCTTGAGTCACTTAAAAAAATGACTGCCCCCACCGCCAAGGTCATCCGTGATGGTCAGGCAAAAGAAGTTCCGGCTGCGAGTCTTGTGCCCGGCGACATAGTGGTTCTTGAGACGGGGGACATTGTCCCCGCAGATATGCGCCTTATCGAGTCATCGAACCTGAAAGTCGACGAGTCCTCCCTTACCGGTGAAAGTGTGCCGGCAGATAAGAACGCTAACGACATTCCCCCCGAAAATTCCGGCATAGGCGACAGGACAAATATGTGCAGCATGGGTAGCGTTATAAGCTACGGCCGCGGCAAAGGCTGTGTTGTAGCTACAGGACTTAAAACCCAGATAGGTCAGATTGCCGGAAAGCTCGCGACTATAAAGGAGGGGGATACTCCTCTTCAGAAAAATCTCTCAAAGCTGGGCAAATTATTAAGCATCGTATGTCTCGCGGTCTGCGCTGTTGTGTTTATACTTGGCTTCCTTCGCCAGGGCGCTGATGGTGGCAATATCATGAATATGTTCATGATCTCTGTAAGCCTCGCCGTGGCGGCGATACCCGAGGGACTTCCAGCGGTGGTAACCATCGTACTGGCTCTCGGTATGAAGCGTATGGTTTCAAGAAACGCCATTGTGAAGCGGCTTTTGGCAGTGGAGACTCTCGGCTCAGTAAGTGTTATCTGCTCCGACAAAACAGGCACCCTCACCCAGAACGAGATGACCGTCAGGTTCGTATGGTCCGGCGGACGTATGTTTAAGGTAACGGGCACAGGCTATGAGCCCGAGGGAGAGTTTACCGATCTTCAGGACAAGCCTGTGGACGTGTCCCGCTTCAGAAGCCTTGCCATGACGCTCACCGGCGGCGCTCTCTGTAACGACGCAGAGCTTGTGTATGGCAGCGACGGCGTATCCATTACAGGTGATCCCACCGAAGGCGCTATCATCACGGCGGCGGCAAAGGCGGGGCTTTCAAAAAACGACCTGAACGACATATTCCCCCGCTTCACAGAACTCCCCTTTGACTCCGAACGGAAGATGATGACCACGTTCCACAAAGGCAGTCTCTACCCCATATCATATACAAAAGGCGCTCCTGATATTGTTATTTCCAGATGTGCGCATATCGATCTGGACGGACAGATTCTTCCTTTCACTGATGAACTGCGTCAAAGGGCAATAGAGCTCAACTCCATGATGGCCAGCCAGGCTCTTCGTGTGCTGGCTGTGGCATATCGTGAACATAAGCAGGTTCCCTCAGATTCCTCAAGTTATGCAATTGAAAACGACATGATCCTCCTGGGACTCATCGCCATGAGCGATCCCCCAAGACCCGAAGCCGCCGAGGCAGTGAAGAAATGCCGCACTGCGGGTATCCGTCCCGTGATGATAACAGGCGACCATAAGGATACAGCGATAGCCGTAGCAGAAGAGCTTGACCTCATGCGGGGAGGTGACGGTGTGCTCACGGGCGCGGATGTGAGCCGTCTCTCAGACGAGGAGCTTCGCAGAGCAGTGAAAACCACCGCGGTTTACGCCAGAGTATCACCTGAGGACAAGGTTAGGATTGTATCCGCTCTCAAGGCCAATGGTGAGATAACCGCCATGACAGGTGACGGAGTAAACGACGCTATGGCTCTCAAGCACGCCGATATAGGTGTGAGCATGGGTATCACCGGTACGGATGTTGCAAAGAGTACCGCCGATATGGTGCTTACAGATGACAACTTCGCTTCTATAGTGTCTGCCGTTGAGGAGGGCAGAATAATCTACGCAAACATCAGGAAGTTTGTAAGCTTCCTTCTCTCCTGCAACATCGGCGAGATTCTCATTGTCTTCTTCGCTATTTTGTTTAATCTCCCCATACCACTTACAGCAATCCAGCTTCTGTGGCTCAACCTCGTCACTGACAGCTTCCCGGCTCTTGCACTCGGAAATGAGCGCGCGGAGCGCGACATAATGAGAAGCCCCCCCCGAAGCAAAAACTCTCAGATTATCGACCTGCGCATGGCCATCTCCATCTGTTTCCAGGCTGTTGTTCTGGCTGCCACTGTCCTGTGCGGTTATGTGTTCGCAAGAAATAACGGCGCTCAAAGAGGGCTCACGGGAGACGCTCTTGTCTCCTATTCCCAGACAATTGCCTTTGCTCTTCTCATCTGCTGTGAGCTTCTCCGCTCTTTCTCCTGCCGCAGCGAAAGGACACCTCTCCTTCGCATGGGTATCGCCACTAATATGAAGTTGGTATACTCCGTACTCGGTGCCTTTGTGCTTCTGCTCTGCTCAATTTATATTCCCTTCCTGCGTCCGCTGTTCAAGACGGTTCCACTCTCCCTCGGGGATTGGCTTATAATCATAGTAGGCTGCTTCATCCCCCTTGTAATGGGTGAGCTTTACAAGGCTTATGTGGTACCAATTCTTGAGAGAAACATAAAATCTCTTTCGGAGCCTCTCATGAAACCCTCCGAAGTCCCGGCAAGAAGCAGCAAAAAAGGTATAATGAGCATGTTTGGCGGCAAAGATCCAACCCAGTTTGATGACATCGAGTCCGCGCCTGCTAATGCAGAAATCCCCAAAGAGGAAATCTCTGTGCCGGATTCTCTTGCGGAGAAAATCTCTGACGAAGAGACGATTATGGATATTCCTGAGACAGAACTTGACCAGGTTATTTTTGAGGAAGCATCCTCTGAGGAAGTATCCTCTGAGGAAACAGCTGATAAGCATGAGGACAGCGAACTCTACGATCCCGAGGACGACGATGTGGAGTTTTAACCGGTTTATGTAGATATAACAAGGGCATATTCCCGATTATTCAGGAATATGCCCATTATTTTTATTAAATTATTCGTTTGGCACAAAATTTCCCGCGTCCTTATAGGATTTCTCCGCCAACTTTCTCCATTTTCCCTTTTTGAAGAACAGGGAAGTTATAATAGCACCCATAGACCAAGCGGTTAAAAGTGAAACAAATAATGCATAGGGGCTGCCGTTAGGCCATTCTTCGCTTCTTGTAAAGAACGCGAGTGTATACGCCAGCGGTACACGGATCAGTATTGTGGTAACTATTGAAATCCACATCGGCGTCATTGTATCTCCGGCTCCGCGCATCGTACCTGATAACACCTGTGTCACAGCCATAGCTATATAGCCCACGGCGAGAATTCTCATTGCGTGTACTCCCAGCTCCACCACTCTCTCGGTTTGGGTAAACAGATGCATTAGGTTTACGCCGAACAGCAGGATACATAGCGTCATAAACGCTGACACGCTGACTGCCAGAAGAAGTCCGTCCTTTGTGCCTTTCTTGACTCTGTCAAAGTATCCCGCGCCTACATTCTGTCCCGCGTATGTTGTCATTGCGATACCAAAGGTGAAGTTCGGCATCATAGCGAAGCCGTCAACACGCATTACAACCACGTTTGTGGCGATAACGACAGTGCCCAGTGAGTTTGTAAGGGACTGCACGACAATCATGGCCATGGAGAATATACCCTGGGTAAGTCCGGAGGGAAGACCGAAACGAAGGATTTTACCAGTTACCCTTGGGTCAATAACGAGAGACTTCATGTTGAGAGTAAGCACATCTTTCATTCTGTATGCTTTTATCATACAGGCTATTGCGGACACAACCTGGGATATAACCGTAGCGTAAGCCACGCCGGGAACGCCGAGATTGAGGCTTGCCACAAAATAGATATCCAGTACTATGTTCAGCACACAGGCGACAAGCAGGAACATTAGGGGAGATACAGAGTCGCCCAGCCCTCTGAGGATACCGGACATGATGTTGTAGAATGACATGCCGGCAATGCCCAGAAAGATAATTGTCAGGTACTGGCGAGCCATTTGAAGTATCTCCTCCGGAGTATTGAGAATGCGCAAAACCCTAGGAGTAATGATGGTGCCCACAACCATTATGAATATGGAAGATATAATTGTCAGGCTGATGGCGTTGCCCACGGCTTTGGAGAGCAGTCCTTTCTGCTTTGCTCCGAAGTACTGGGATACAGCAATACCGGTTCCTGTGGATATGCCCATGAAAAGCACCAGCATGAGGTTGAAGAGCGGTCCCGAAGCGCCTACAGCAGCGAGAGC
>JAAZBA010000265.1 GCA_012514045.1 Clostridiales bacterium
TTAACAATCCCATTGCCTCCAGATCAGCCATCTCGTTCCGAATGGTGGCGGGGGAAAAACCCGGAATATACTTCCTGGAAATGGTTCGGGAGCCGACAGGTACTGCAGAGTCAACATAGTCGTCAATAATTGCCTTTAATACCGCCAGCTTTCTGTCCGACAGCTTCATCCTCTCTTCCCCCCTTCTCTGTTAGCACTCTTTGGTGTCGAGTGCTAACAACTGATACTAACATACACCGCATTCGTCTTTTTGTCAATAGGTAAATTGAACTTTTTTCAATTTTATATAAAACAACCAAAGTAAAGAAGACGAACCGTTGTAAAGTGCCTGCTTTTTCTGTATAATACTATATACTTCTGAAAGGAGTGCGCAATGCCCAACGAAAGACAACGACTCATCCGCAATTTCTGCATCATAGCCCATATTGACCATGGTAAGTCCACCCTGGCGGACAGGGTCTTAGAGCTGACCGGAGTTTTCACCGCACGGGAAATGGAGGAGCAAATTCTGGACTCCATGGATTTGGAACGCGAGCGGGGCATTACGATCAAAAGCCGTGCTGTTCGGATGCGGTATACCGCCACCGACGGAGAGAACTACATTTTTAACCTGATCGACACTCCCGGACATGTGGATTTTACCTACGAAGTATCCCGTTCCCTTGCCGCATGTGAGGGAGCCATTCTGATTGTCGACGCGACACAGGGAGTAGAGGCCCAGACCCTGGCAAATGCTTATCTTGCTATCGACAATGATCTGGAAGTGCTGCCGGTTATTAACAAAATAGACCTGGCATCTGCGGATATCGAGAACACTCGCCATGAAATAGAAGACATCATCGGCATCGACGCTTCCGCTGCACCGGCAATTTCCGCAAAAGAAGGCACCAATATAACACAGGTGCTGGAGGATGTGATAAAGTTCCTGCCTCCGCCGGAGGGCGACGAAGATGCTCCTTTACAAGCTATGATATTCGACAGCCTATATGACAATTACCGAGGGGCTATCTGTTATGTTCGAATGGTTTCCGGAACTGTAAAAGCCGATGAACGCATCCGTATGATGTCCACGGGAAAGGTATTCGATGTGACAGAGGTTGGTGCTTTTACGCCCTCTCTTATGCCCCTGCCCCAGTTGGCGGCAGGAGATGTGGGATATATTCTGGGCTCCATCAAGGATGTGTCTGATACTCGCGTAGGAGATACCATCACCCACGATGACAGACCTGCCTCTCATCCCCTGCCCGGTTACAAAGAAGCCCAGCCCATGGTATTCTGCGGCATATACCCTGCGGATGGCGCAGATTATGAGGACGTCAAGGAATCACTGGAAAAACTAAAACTGAACGATGCTTCCTTCCGTTATGAACAGGAAACCTCCGCCGCCCTAGGCTTTGGCTTCCGCTGCGGTTTTTTAGGTCTGCTTCATATGGAGGTCATTACCGAGCGACTTGAGCGTGAGTTCGACTTGGATTTGATTACTACAGCCCCCAGCGTTGTTTATAAAGTGAAACTGCTTGACGGACAGGAACTGTCCATCGACAATCCAAGCAACATGCCAGAACCTAATGAAATCGCCTCAATGTCAGAGCCGGTAGCCGAGGCGCATATCATCACTCCCAAAGACTATACCGGAGCAATCATGGAGCTCTGTCAGGAAAGGCGAGGGGTATTTGTTGATATGAAATATTTAGATGCTGCCCGGGTCCAGGTTACCTATCATATTCCGTTGAATGAGATCATATACGATTTCTTTGATGCCATCAAATCCCGAACAAAGGGTTATGCTTCTCTCGATTACTCCATACTGGATTATGTGGAGAGCGACTTGGTTAAGCTTGATATTCTGTTGAACGGCGACTTATGTGACGCTTTATCTACCATCGTCCATAAGGACCGGGCTTATACCCGGGGTCGGAAGTTAGCGGAGAAGCTGGTAGAGGTTATTCCGCGTCAGATGTTTGAAATCCCCGTGCAAGCTTGTATCGGCGGCAAGATCATTGCCAGGGAAACCGTCAAGGCTTTTCGGAAAGACGTGCTCTCCAAGTGCTACGGAGGGGATATTACACGAAAAAAGAAGCTGCTGAGCAAGCAAAAAGAAGGCAAAAAACGAATGCGGCAGATGGGCAGTGTATCCGTCCCCAGCGATGCCTTTATGTCGGTACTCCGGCTTGACGGATGACTGGGTTATACATACATATCCCTTTCTGCGTAAAGAAATGCGCTTACTGTAACTTTGCCTCCGTCGCCGGAAGTCCGGAAGCAATGAAAACGTATACCCGCTCTCTGCTATGTTCCATGGATTTCATGGCGGCTTTGGCAGAA
>JAAZBA010000316.1 GCA_012514045.1 Clostridiales bacterium
AAAATGAAGGAGGTAGACAAGGCGCTGAGTGTTAGCGTCGGACTTGCAAAATGAGAAGAAATGAATTGAATGATATAAGAACCCTCTGCCCGAGATGTGCAAGTCAATATATTGATGGTGGGTATGAGCTTACTTTAATAAATCCACATCAGTCTCGTGAACGCTGTATGTTCTGTAATGGTGTGAACGGAAAAAGCTACTACATCTCTGAAAAAAAGAATAACAAACGATAATAATCAGCCTGCTCATAGCAGGCTATACATATCCGCACCTTTGCTTAAATCACCGGTATTCTTTAGAATTAAGATACTGCTTTATGTGATAGGCAAAGAGGTAATTGAGAAAGGAGATCTCTATGGAAATGGCAATCATGCAGCAGCCTTCAAGTCAACGCCGTGTGTATACAGTAAAAGAAATCGCTGAGATACTTGGGATCAGCAAAAACGCAGCCTATGACTTAGTAAAATCGGAGAATGGTTTTGTCACTGTGCGTATTGGGAAAACCATTAGAGTACCTATCGAATCCTTTGATGAATGGCTCAATAATCGTTAAATATCAAAGGAGATAAGAAATGGCATCTATTACAAAAAGAAAAAGCAAATACTCGGTTGTCTATGATTACTATGATGAAGAAGGCGTAAGGCATCAAAAATGGGAAACATGGGGTACATACGCCGAAGCAAAAAGGCGGAAAGCAGAAATCGAACATAAGCAGACCAATAACACTTTTGTGAAGCCCTCTATTAAAACGGTTTCGGAGCTGTTGTATGATTTTATGAATCTTTATGGGGTAAACGCATGGGCGCTTTCTACCTACGATAGTAAAAAAGGATTGATTGATAACTATATCAATCCCATCATCGGAAAAGCGAAAATCAAGGATATTACACCAAGGTTCATGGACGAATACTACCGAAAGCTCCTGAAGGTACAAAGAGTTGTGAGAAATAATCAGAGCTTTGAAGGAGAGACGGTCTCTCCCCGTAATGTTCGGGAGATTCATAAAATCCTGAATTGTGCTTTCAATCAGGCTGTGAGATGGGAGCTCCTTGAAACAAATCCTGTTTCAAAAGCTACACTCCCTAAGTTCGAAAAGAAAGTCCGGGATATTTGGACGATGGAGGATTTGACCACTGCTTTGGAAGTCTGCGAAGATGACCGTCTGGCTCTTGCGATCCACTTGGCATTTTCCTGCTCCCTGAGACTTGGAGAAATCATGGGACTTACATGGGATTGTCTCACGATTGATGAGGAAAGCATCAAGGAACATAACGCATCACTCTTTGTGGAAAAGGAACTTCAGCGCGTTTCTAAAAATGCAATGAATGTTCTAGAGAATAAGGATGTGTTGAGGGTGTTCCCTGCGGTATTGGTAAGTGACAGCACCATGCTTGTGTTCAAAAAACCTAAAACGCAGAGTAGTATTCGCCGTGTATGGCTTCCTGAAACGGTTGCTCGTATGCTTGTGGATTGGAAGAAACAACAGGAAGAGCAAAAAATGCATCTCGGCAGTGAGTACCACGACTATAACATTGTTCTTGCTTTACCCAATGGCAGACCAATGGAAGGGCAGGTTATCTCCCGCTTGTTTAATGCGTTGATTAGGAAGAATGATTTGCCCAAGGTTGTATTTCACAGCCTACGCCATTCGAGCACGACCTATAAGTTGAAGTTGAACAATGGCGATATGAAAGCAGTCCAAGGCGATACGGGTCATGCTCAGTTAAAAATGGTTTCAGATGTTTATTCTCATATTTTAGATGAGGACAGACGGCACAATGCTGAGAAGATGGAACGTGACTTCTACAAGAAGGCAGAAAATCAATCCTTGGTAGCGCCCGAGGCAAAATCTTCAAATGCAGCGACAGAACAGCTTGTCAACTTACTGAATGCTTCACCGGAGCTCGCAGCACAGCTTCTCCAAATGCTCACGGCAAACCAAGCGGGACAAGCTGCGACAGCATAAGATTGTTAGCAAGAAAAACGGCAAAAATGAGTTGTTAGCAACAAAGTCCGTTTTTGTTAGCAAGGCAGTCAAAGTAAAGACTCCTTGTTAGCAAGCACGAAAGAAAAAATAACCTAAGGAATGAGGCAAGGCGGATGTACTCGTTAGCAAAACTCTCAGAACAATCAAATAAAAGAACCCCCGAAAAGTGCCTATTTTCGGGGGTTTTGGCGCACCTAACAGGATTCGAACCTGTGGCCTATCGCTTAGGAGGCGATCGCTCTATCCTGCTGAGCTATAGGTGCTTATATGAAGTTGGTACACCCGAGGCGCCTG
>JAAZBA010000324.1 GCA_012514045.1 Clostridiales bacterium
CATGCCCTTCCCGGTTTGGCAGATGGGCTTCGCCGCCAGGACAGAAAAAAGCATCGGAGTCAATGACGATTTATACGTAACGGCTCTGCTTATAGGCGAAGACCGTCCCCTCCTCTTGTTGTCCTATGACCTTCTGTATACCGATGTCGCCTTTTCCGAGAAAATGAGAACGGAACTGTCAGAGCGTTTTGGCATTGACAGGGATTCAATCGTCTTTTTCTATTCCCATACCCATGGAGCGGTGGGGATACATGCAGAAAACGGAGAAACAAGCCTCGGTTCCACGGTATACAACAACGAGGAAAGAATAGAGATTAACAATAAATACCTCGAGCTCGTGAGAGAAAAAACAATCGGTGTAACGGAAGCCTGCCTCGGGAGTATGTTTAAGGGCAGCCTCAGTTTTCACAGAGGGCAAAGCCGATTCGGAGTAAGCAGAAGGCACCCTTCCCCCGACGGCGGAGTCCTGTGGAAGCCCTACGACTGCGACAAAGCAAGAGACACGGATCTTGAGGTTATGCAGCTGCGCGACGAAAGCGGCACTGTCCGTAGTATTATCTGGAGCTACGCCTGCCATCCCGTAAGCTGTGGATCCGGCAACTTAATGATAACCGCCGACTATCCGGGAGCGGTCAGAGAGATGCTGAAACGCGATTTCCCCAGGGCGGAGATCATGTTCCTCCAGGGCTGTGGAGCTGACATAAAGCCTCACAGCACCGGAAGAGACGGGAAATTCGTAAGCCTTAACACTGATGAGATGTATGAGGGATCAAAGCTTCTGTACAAAGACATCCTCACAACTCTCAGATCCGAGCCTCACCATACGTTGAGGGAAAATCCTTCAATCAAGGTCGATGAAATCAAACTCCACTCAGAATATTACCCCAGAAGCTGGTGGGAGAATACCGCGAACGACGAAAAAGAGCCGCAATACAGAAGAAACAGCGCTTCTATAGCCCTTAAAAAGCTTGATCGGGGCGAGCTTAAACCCTACATGGTCTTCCGCATGACCTGTATCCGCTTTGCTCCCGACTTCTATATGATCACGCTTCCCTGTGAGGTTATATCCTCCATAGGCAAGAGAATCAAGTCCCTGTTCCCGTTCCCTGTAATCACCTGCGCTTACACTAACTACTCCCTATGCTACATCCCCGACAGGAAAGCTCTGCTTCAGGGGGGATATGAGGCAGAGACCTTCCTTAACTCCGGCATGACGGGACCTTTTGTTCCGGAGGTAGACGATATCATTACCGGCCACGCCGCCGCCATGATACAGAATAGTGAAATATGCGAAGATAAAAGTTGAATTGATGTTGAATTCACGGACACCAAAAGGTATAATATATTAAAAAGATGCCGGAAATACAATTGAAAGGATGTACGTAAAATGGAAATACTCGCAATCAACGGCGGAGAAAAGGCTGTAAAAAAACCCTTTACAAATCGTTTCGCAATGGACGGCAAAGAAAAAAATGCCGTTATGAAGCTCTTTGACGACGCTCTTGCCACAGGCAGCAACATAGGCTACAACGGACCTGAAGAAGAAGCCCTCTGCAAGGAATTCGCCGAGAAGATGGGCGGCGGCTATGCCGACGGCGTTAACGGCGGCACAAACGCCGTTTATGTAGCCCTCAGAGCGATAAATCCCGAGCCATTCTCTGAAATTATCGTAGGCGCTGTCACCGATCCCGGCGGAATGATGCCCATCCTCATGTGCAACTGTATCCCCGTGGTAGCAGACGTAACGCCCGGAACCTACAACGCCAGCCCTGAGGAGATCGAAAGCCTCATCACCCCCCTCACAGCCGCAATAATCGTTGCCCATATCGCCGGCGAGCCTGCAGACATCAAAAAGATTATGGCTATCGCCGACAAACACAACATCCCCGTAATCGAGGACTGCGCCCAGTCCCATTTCGCCACAGTTGACGAGCAGCCCGTAGGCACCTTCGGCCGCTTCGGAGCGTTCTCCACCATGTTCGGCAAGCACTTCAATACAGGCGGTCAGGGCGGTATCGTGTTCACAAAATCTGAGGAGGATTACTATAAAGTACGCGGCGTCGCCGACAGAGGCAAGCCCTTCGGTCTTCCCGCCGGCTCCACAAACTGGATAGCCTCCATCAACAGCAACCTCAATGAGATTGGCGCCGCCATTGGCAGAGAGCAGCTTAAGAAAGTTGAGAGCTTCGGAGCCAGCAGAAGAGCCGTAGTAGAGAAGCTTCGGAAGCTCCTTCCCCCGTCGGTTGAGCTTCCGAAGCTTGTGGAGGGCGCCGAGTCCGCCGTATGGTTCCTGCGTCTTACATTCAATGGCAAAGGCATGAGCTGCACCAAGGACGAGTTCGCCAACACCTGCGCCGCGGAAGGGCTGCCGATCAACCCCTCCTACAGAGGAGCGCTTCCCTCCCTCATGACATGGTTTACCGAGCGCCGCGCCTTCGGTATCAAGGGCTTCCCCTGGACATCTCCGGAGTACAAGGGCAGTAATAACCGTGACTTTGACATACCAAACGCCAAGGCTGTCATGGATACCTGCTTCAACCTCCACCTCAATGAGAGCTGGACGGACGAGGATATTCAGCAGGCTGCCGATGCCTTCAACAAGGTTGACAGAGCGTACAGAAAGTAAATTTTCCTATATATACCGCGATGGAGCGAAAAACTCCATCGCGGTTTTTTATTGATGATAACGACCTTATCGGCTTGAGCTGACACATTCAGCGCTGTTGTTCTTTGTTTAATTTCGTATTCCCGTATTTATCAGGATTACCTGTTGTCAAGTCGTTGCTTTCATGCTATAATAACAAGATAAGGAGCGGATATATATGGGGGATTATTCTTTTTTTGATGACATTGCGATACCTGTCAGAAACAACGGCGGCGATGTTTCAGTGCTCTTTGTTTACAACGCGGCGGAAGGCTTTATTGACATGGAAATTTCCAGAGGGAAAGAGACATTTTTCTATCTTGGCCACAGCCGCGCCTCCGACGGAGTTGTTGACGTGCGTATCCCCTCCCTGTCTTTGATCGATCCGTTCCTCGAAAAAAGAAGCCGTATTCCTACAAAGTTCGTAAAAATCGTCCTTCGTGTTATTATACCAAAGCTTAAAGCCTCAAACAAAAACATAGACTGCGACTGCACCCTGTCAAACGAGCCATTTGCCGTCATCGAAATAACGGAGGCAGACATGAAAAAATGTGTCTGCCGGGTCAAATGGGCAGCGGAGCGTTCCTCAATCACCGATGCTGTCGGACTTGACGGATATATCCGTTCCGGGGACAATTTGTACAAAGGAACCCTTGAGGACGTAGCAGTAGCGGCAAGGATTGAAAGCGAGGGTTTGAACATACCCGGACTTGAAAGACTAATGCGCTCCTCGGAATACATGCTGTACTTCAGGAACCCAGCTCTCAGGGCAAGACTTCTCTCTCCACGTCTCCCCGAAAACAGAGAAATAAGCATTTCCGACTTTTTATCCGATACTATGGTACCATCGGCTCCCGTTCCGGAGAAAAAGAGCGTTATGAAAACTCTCCCCGGACCTGTGCTCTACAGCGTATCCGTTATGCCAAAGTACCGCACCACCGGAGCAAGGTATGTGTCATTTGCCCACGAAGCCAAACGGCTTTCAACCTTCAGGGGAAAGAAGTGTGAGTTTGTACCCTTTGTTTGCTACCTGCCCACCTACAGCGCCATGACCAGGGATCAGCGGGAGTGGTATTTCTACTGGAGAGGGCAGTTTTTCGACGGGAACGTGCTGAAAACCGACCTTTCCTATATATTTGTAGCAGTATTCGAGATTATAAACAAGGCATTTCCCTCCGGCACAGAATCCTATAACCGGCTTATCTCCCTCTGGAAAGCGTACCGCAGCGATTTTCCGAGGCTTGACAGATATATGCCCAAGTGGTGCCGGGACTATATATTTGTAAACAACATCCCCCGGGGGCTTGAGGACATACCGAAGGAGATACCCCTTGAGCCTGATGCTCTTGTCCCCTACATTGAGCTTTATTATGAGGACAAGCTGAGAAAGGGGCTCCATGCTTTGCCCATAGATGTGCTGTTTTCCCTCGCCTCCTATAAACCCCGAGACAGCAAGCTCTATTCCTCAGGCCACGGGCAAGAGTATGAGAAGAGCCTTATAAAGGCTCTTGCAGCGCTTGACAGGTACTGCATAGACAAATATTCCCACGGACTCTTTGAACATATCGCGCCGGAAAAAACACGGATTACCTTCGACAGCTTCCAGGGAGCCGTATGCGCCCATGCCGCTTCCAGAAGGATTGAGCTGCAGCTTCGTCTTCCCTCCATGTCTCTGAGCTTCCAAAGCGTTCTCGACTCGATCATGAAACACGTGGAAAACACAGCGCGCTCAAAGCTTTCCGTCCCCGGAAGGCTGCGCTCCTATACCATTGATGAGGATTTTTCCGCAGTGATCGAGTCGGTCATCGGGAAGCGCATACAGGAAGTTCCAAAGAAGATAGACGCGGATCTAGAAGAAGAGCGCCGTCAGGCAAAGGAATACGCCTCTCGGTTTGAGCAGATCGATGTAAGCAAGGCGCTTCTTCTTGAGGAGGAGTCATGGCAGAACACGGAGAGGCTTCTTGAATATATGGAGCCGGATCCAAGTGTAGCCGGAGAAGTAGCGGCAATCGAGGATGCTGCAGACGTATCGGAAGATACCTTCTCAGGAAGAGACGATGTGTTCGACGATTTCGCCTTATCGCTCACCGCCCTTGAGGGAGAGGTGCTGGAGCTTCTGAAATCCAGGCATATTTCCGCCATAGGAGAAAAGTGCGAGAAAGAGTTCACCTTCCCTGACGCGGTCTATGAATCCATAAACGATAAAGCCTCGGACACCCTGGGCGATATCATTATAGACACAGCGGAACAGGTAATCATTGAAGATTACGCCGAATACTTCGGTTGATCAATATATTTTAGTGAGGTGCCGCAATGTATACCATTGAGCTTAAAAACGTTGACAACTGCATAAAGCCTCTTCACGGGGTCAACTGCGCCCCTTACCTCAGCAAACTCGGGGAAAACCAGACGGTTATCAAGGACATGTTCACAAGAGCAAACATCCCTTTTTCTCGCCTCCATGACGTTATGGGAGCATATGGAGGGACATATTTTGTAGACGTCCCAAACATTTTCAGAGATTTTTCCGCCGATGAGAACGATCCCGCCAGCTATGACTTCTACTATTCAGACGAGTACATTAAGCCCATAATCGAGTCCGGCACGGAGGTTGTGTATCGTCTTGGCGTCACAATCGAGTGGGGCAGCCGCAAATACAGAGCCAACCCTCCGGAGGATATGGAGAAGTGGGCAAGGATTTGCGAGCATATCATCATGCACTACAACTGCGGCTGGTGCGACGGACATGAGTACAACATCAAATACTGGGAAATATGGAACGAGCCGGAAAATCCCCCCATGTGGACAGGCACCATGGAGCAGTTCTTCAGGCTCTATGAGATAACCTCAAAGCATTTGAGGAAGCGCTTCCCTGATATAAAAATCGGCGGCTATGGCAGCTGCGGCTTCTATGCCGTAACCAATCCATATGCGGACGACTTCTATAAATCCTTTATCACCTGGTTTGACGAATTTCTCCCCATGTGCCGCGAAAAGAACTGCCCGTTGGACTTCTACTCCTGGCACATATATTCTTTCTCTCCCTTAGAAGTAGCGGAGCATGCGAGATACGTCCGCCGCAGGCTTGACGAGGAGGGCTTTTATGCCACCGAATCCCACCTGAATGAGTGGAACTATATGGACAGCGAAGACGGTTTTGCCCGCATGCACAACGAAATCGGCGCTTCCTTCCTTGCCGCTGCTATTTCTCTTCTCCATCGAGAGGGAACGGTTGACGCCGCTATGTACTACGTGTTCTCCCACCGCTCATCATACACTGGTTTTATCGACCAGAACACAGGAAAAGAGGACATCCCCTTCCGGGTGTTTGTGTCCTACGGTAAGCTCTACGCCATGAAGAAAGCCCTTGATATTTCATTTGATGGGCCGGTTTATGCCGTGGCAGCAGAGAATGAGGGCAAGATTTTGATTCTTGTTACCAATTACTCGGCACAGGCTGTAACAGCAAAAATAAACCTCCCCGTCAAAGGCATTGATTCCCTCATCGGCGAAACCGTCGCCCTGAATGACAACGAAATCCGCCTTGAAGCGTACGCCACGGCTGAAGTAACGCTTTAATATCATTATTTACCATATACAAAGGAGATAACCATGGCCAGAAAGGCTCCGGCAGTACCAAAGAGAATATCCGCAGCGGTGCTCAACTCCCTCAGCGCCGGGGTTGTACCCAGGCTGGGGCTTGAGTATATCGCCATAGGCAGGAAAAACGAAATCAGCGCCCTTCTTGACGATCTGGACGTAGTAGAGAGCGGCGGCAGTGTCTTTCGCCTTATCAGCGGGCGCTACGGCAGCGGTAAGAGTTTCCTTATCCAGCTCATGCGCTCCAACGCCATGGAGCGGGGCTTCGCCGTGTGCGACTGTGATCTGTCACCGGAGAGAAGGCTTGCCGGCTCACAAGGCCAGGGACTTGCCACATATCGTGAGCTTATCAGAAATCTGTCTGTAAAAGCCTCTCCTGACGGCAATGCCTTGCCCGGGATCCTGACGAAATGGATATCTTCGGTTCAGCTGTCGGAAGCGAAGAAGCATGGCTACAGCCCAGGAAGTCCGGAACTTGCAAGGGCGACAGAGCTTGCGATTATGGAAAAAACCTCCTCTTTCCAGTCCCTTGTCCACGGCTTTGACTTCTCCTACGCCGTTTCCACCTTCTACAGGGGCGTAGCTGAGGGAGACGAGACAAAAAAGCAGGCTGCTCTCAAATGGCTCAGAGCGGAGTACACCACAAAGACACAGGCAAGGCATGAACTCTCCGTGTCCTCCATCATCACCGACGACACCTGGTACGACTGCATAAAGCTTGTCAGCGCTCTCATGCCGGTATGCGGTTATAAAGGTCTTATTGTCTTTATCGACGAGGCGGTAAACCTTTATAAAATCGTGCAGACCGTGTCTAGGGAATCGAATTATGAGAAGCTTCTGAACATATTTAACGACTGTATGCAGGGAAAACTCTCTCACACCGCGTTCTTTATGGGAGGCACGCCTCAGTTTATCCACGACAACCGCAGAGGGCTGGCAAGCTACGAAGCGTTGCGCTCAAGGCTTGTGGAAAACCGTTTCGCCACCGCCGGCATGCGAGACTATCGAGGGCCGATATTGACCCTTGATCCCCTTACACCCGAAGAGCTTATCGCGCTGCTGAAGAGAATAGTATACATCCATTCCGTACACTACAGCTGGGAGGTACCGGTAAGCGATGAAGAGCTTGTAGCATTTGCCAGGTCTCTCACCGAAAAAATGGGCGCGGAGACACTTCTGACGCCTCGTGAGGTTGTGCGTGACTTTACGGGACTTCTGAACCTGCTGCACCAGAATCCGGACAAGACCTTTGAAACGCTTGCAAGTGAAATCGACATAAAGGGCGCGTCTGAGGAAGAATCGATTGACGAAGAGTACGCGGAATTTGAGCTTTAGGAAAGGTGACAGGGATGACAAACCCCTTCTATCGTCTTGCGCCATTTATACAGGAATATATATATACCCACGGCTGGACCTCGCTTAGGGCGATACAGGTGGCAGCCTGCAAGACTTTATTTGAGACGGATGACAACCTCCTCCTTGCCGCCGGCACCGCCTCCGGCAAAACCGAGGCAGCGTTTTTCCCCATTCTCACTGAGTTTTTTGAAAATCCTCCCATTACGGTTGGAGCTCTTTATATCGGGCCTCTCAAGGCGCTGATAAACGATCAGTTCCAGCGGCTGGAGGATCTGTGCCGTGAGGCGGATATCCCTGTATGGCACTGGCACGGTGACGTGGCGGTGTCCCATAAGCAGAAGATGGTGAAACACCCCTCCGGCATACTACAGATTACCCCGGAATCCCTTGAGGCGATGCTCATGCACAGGCATAACGATATCGTCAGGCTTTTCGGGGATCTAAGATACATAGTTGTAGACGAAATCCACTCCCTCATGCGGGGAGACAGAGGAGCCCAGGTGCTCTGCCTCATTGAGCGGCTCACAAAGCTCTCCGGCTCAAATCCCAGACGAATCGGTCTATCTGCCACTATAGGCGACCTGAAAGCAGCTGGGGATTTTCTCTCCGCCGGCAGCGGAAGAAAGACGGCAACGCCCTCTATATCCTCAAAGGGGACAAAATGGCGCCTTTCCATGGAGCATTTCTTCGTCTCCGGCGTCCAGTCCGGGGACTTTTCCGATGACTCTGTAGGTATGGCGCCGCTGGATACTCCCAAGGACGTTGCCCCTGCCGACGCGGATCCCAGCATAGGTTATATATTCGAGCATACCAAAGGTAGAAAATGCCTTGTGTTCGTAAACTCCCGGGAGGAGTGTGAGGTAGTCACCGCCTCCCTTCGCCGCTACTGCGAGGAACAAGGGGAGCGGGATCGCTTCCTCATCCATCATGGCAACCTCTCCGCCTCCTACAGGGAAACCGCTGAATCGGTTATGAAAGACGATACCCAGACAATGACCACCGTTACCACCGCAACTCTGGAGCTGGGAATCGATATAGGAAAGCTCGAAAGAGCCTTCCAGATCGATGCCCCCTTTATGGTCTCCTCCTTTCTTCAGCGCATGGGACGCACCGGAAGGCGTGGGGAGCCTCCCGAGATGTGGTTTGTAATCCGGGAGGACGAGCCTGAGCCAAGAACAATGCTTCCCGATATGATACCATGGAAGCTTCTTCAGGGCATCGCCCTTGTACAGCTCTATGTGCAGGAGAAATATGTAGAGCCCCCGAAACTTGACCGACTCCCCTTCAGTCTCCTGTATCATCAGACAATGTCAACTCTTGTATCCACAGGTGAGCTTACCCCCAGAGAGCTTGCCTCAAGGGTTCTATCCCTCTCCATGTTCAGGGACATATCCCAGGAGGACTATAAGACGCTTTTAAGGCATCTGCTGTCCATCGACCACCTGCAGCGCACCGATGAGGGCACGCTGATTGTAGGTCTGGCCGGGGAGCGGATTGTCAATTCCTTCAAGTTCTACGCTGTGTTTCAGGATAACGAAGAGTACACAGTGCGCTGCGAGTCTCAGGAGCTGGGCACCATCGTTATGCCTCCTCCCGTGGGCGAACGGGTGGCTATAGCAGGTCATGTATGGGTGGTGAAGGAGATTGACCTGAAGCGCCGTCTTGTGTATGTGGAGCAGGTAAAAGGCATAGTCCCCGCTTATTTCGGTATGTGCCCGGGAGATATCACCACAAAGGTACTGGAGCGGATGCGCCTTGTTCTTCAAGAAAACGATATATACCCATACCTCATGAAAAACGCCGTGGCAAGGCTTGGCGAGGTACGACTTATGGCAAGAAACGCTCTTGTGACGGAGAAATATCTTGTAAGCCCCGGAGGCGACATGTACGCCTTCTTCCCCTGGCTGGGCACCTACGCATTTTTGGCCATGGAGCGTTTTCTGAAACTGAGATGCTCCCAAAGGCTGGGGCTTACGGCTATGGAGTCTGCCAGACCATACTATATAAGGTTTCGAATGAAGGTTAGCGAGGAGGAATTCTATCATGTTCTCCGCGATGAAGAAAGAAACCTCATGGACCCCATGGAGCTTGTGTACCCTGAGGAAGTGCCGGTCTTTGAAAAATACGATGAATACGTGCCCTCGGAACTTATTAGGAAGAGCTTCGCCTACGATGTCCTGGGTGTGGATGAACTGAGGATGAGAATCGGCACTATGACAAAAAAAGCGTTCGCCCCTTCGGACGAGACACTTTACATTGATTTCGGAAACGCTGATTCTGCTCCGGATATTGACTGTCAAGGATGACAGTAAAGTATGCGCTTTCACGCAAACTGATTTCATGTACGAAAAAATTTATCACAATATCAGATTATCACTTCAATTTTCAGCATAATTTCATACATCCACCGTATATTGGCATACTCTGGGCAGAATTTTACATTCGGGACAAGGGGTGTTTCCTCCATAGCCTTCCCGGAGGCATTTCGCAATCACCTCATACCCCTCCCTTAGGCGGTAGAATGTGACTGTCGCTTCGCCTATTTTTGCCCTGCGGTGGATTTTCTCCATTTCCGCACTATACAGTGTCCGGTCGTTTATTGGACAAGGTTTGCCTCTCCATCCCCATGTGTAGGCGTGTTCCATCTCTCCTCTTTCGTTGATCACCGGGTATACCTCTCCTCTTTTACTGATGCATCCGGCTTTCTCCAGTGTTTCCACGCAGTGGTGGAAAGTGTTCCTGTTATACCCTACTCCTAAAAGCAGG
Source organism: Clostridiales bacterium (assembly GCA_012514045.1). Classification (GTDB taxonomy): domain Bacteria; phylum Bacillota; class Clostridia; order Oscillospirales; family QAMX01; genus JAAZBA01. The sequence continues at coordinate 10,367 of JAAZBA010000324.1, forward strand.
CAATACCCGTCATCCTGCATTAGCCGGTGTAGCGGAGAGTTTTCTCCCATGCAGTCGTATCTCTGATGATCCCGGGTATAGCGAATAGCGTTTTTTCCCCATGCCACAAAGGAATGGGTTGGGTTCATGCTGCGTTCGGAGCCCTCATACCGCCTCAACGCTTCGGTTATCGCACCGCACACCGATGGAGTAGAGCGGATATCGAACATTTCGCCCCTGTCGTATGGGGCGTTATGGTTAAAGGAAGGCATAAGGATAGTGCCATCGGAGGTTATTATCTCCGTCAGAGCCTCAAGCACCGTGTCGGCGCCGCCCTCGACATATCCGAGGGAAGACAAAGAGGAGTGAACAATGATGTTCATCCCCCGGCAAAGCCCAAGGGAACGCAATCCTTCGATTATATCGGATTTGTTCATGGTAATTTACCTCGCAAAGCATAAGGTTATAGGACATTATACCCTAAAAAGGGGTTAAAAACAATAGTAAATACAGAGAAGCGGATACCTATCCCCTGTATAAAATTCTCTTATTCCTAATGGAAATACCACGGGCATGCCTTGTTTTAAAGCAATAAATTGTCTGTTGATTATGTTGATAAAAAATACTTTTAATGTAACATAATGTAACTGATTTGATATTGAAATCACAATAAATGCGTGTTATAATAATTATAATCTAATTCAGGGAGGACTAAGATATGCCATTTTGTTCCAATTGCGGCGCAACTGTCGCCGAAAATTCGAAATTCTGCCCCAACTGCGGAACAGGCGTCGTCACGTCCGCCGCAGCTGTGACTCCACCTCCTCAAACACCGCCACCTCCTCAAACACCGCCGGTTCAGGAAGCTCCTTCTCAGTTCCAGCAGCAACAGTATCAGCAGTACCAGTACGCTCCGCCGCCTCCCCCTCCCAAGGATCCTTCCCTTGTGGGAAAGGTCATGGGCAATGCGCTGCAGATTCTGCTTAAAAAGCCTATCCGTCTTTGGGGACTGTCCCTTATGGGTACGCTCCTCATCGTCCTGGCCTATCTTTTTGGCTACATTCCCATTATCGCGATCCCAATTGCCCTTACCCTTAAGGTAGGCATGTGCGCCGTGTACCTCGACGGCTACGCGGGCAAGGAGGACCTGGACACAGACCAAATTTTCTACGGTTTCAAGCGTTTCATTAAAACAGCCTGCGCTATGGGATGGAAGGAACTTTGGATTCTAATCTGGGCGCTAATACCCTTTGTAGGCTTTATATTTGCAATCATCAAAGGTTACGCCTACTCCTTCGTACCATACAACATCCTTACGGACAAGAGTCTGAATCATGCGGGAGCACTTCGCTGCTCCATGGATCAGACCGAAGGCTATAAAGGTAAGATGTTCCTTGCGGACTTCATAGTATTCGCATCTATAGCCGTTGTATCCCTTGTTCTGGGGCTGCTCAGTCTCATCCCCTATGTGGGCTGGCTGTTCGGATTGGTGCTGTTTTTGTTCGCCATTGCGGCTATCGCCCTTGCTCCCCTCTACCTCGGACTCATCCACGCGGGATTCTTCCATGAGATCGTCGGCGCCGTCATAGACAACGAAGAGATGGAAGGCACAAAAACAGAAGAGTAATCGGATTTATGTAAAAATCGCGGTATGTCTGAAACGACACACCGCGATTTTTTATTCATGCAACACTACTTGGTATCAGGCAAGCATAAACGTAAATCAAGTTTCGTATATCGCCTTTGTTTTAGTCCAGTATTCCCGGGGCGGCGTTTTGTTTCATGGGGAGATGGCGTTCGAATGGTGTTTCCATTATGTAGGTGCCGGGTTCCTCGCTTGCCATAAAAGTGAGCATCTCCACCACGTGAAGCTGCTGCCTTGAATCAGCCCTGTGGGCTCTGCCTGTCTTAATAGCCTTTGCCATATCCGCCAGACCCAATCCCCTGCTCTCTTCAGTATAGGGGAAGAGCATGTCTATATCCACAGTTTTTTTCGACTCTCTCATCAACGTCAGCTTGCCGGAAAAGCAGTTGGGATCCGGCACAAACAGCGTGCCCTCGGTGCCGTATATCTCAAGGGTCGCGTAGTTCGGGTGGAACACATCGAAGGTCATAAGGGTGTTCGCCACCGCTCCCGAGTCAAATTCGAGGATACTGTTGCAGTATGTCTGCACATCCACATCGATAAGTGAGCCGTAGCGGGGCTCCGCAAGCTTTACGCGCTGCTTATATGGCTTTGTTGCCACGGTTGTGACGGATTTGCAGCGCCCCAGAAGGTTAATAAGCGCCGTTGTATAGTATGGACCCATGTCCAGCACCGGACCTCCGGCGAATCCATAGAAGGGCTCAGAGTCAGGATGCCAATACTCCGGTCCGTGCTGTATCATTCTTGCGCTGGCTCCGAAGGGCTCCCCGATGAAGCCGGAGTCAATGAGCTTTCTTGCGGTCTGTATACCGGCTCCCATAAAGGTATCAGGAGCGCCGCCTAAGTACAGCCCCTTGCTTTGAGCCAGCTCGTACAGCTCCTTCGCCAAAGGGAATGTATGGGCCAAGGGCTTTTCCGAATACACGTTCTTTCCGGCGCTCAGGGCGGCTTTAGTAACCTCGTAGTGGTTGAAGGCTTCTGTAATATTGAGCACTATATCCACCTCGGGATCGGAAAAAAGCTCGTACATATCGTTATACAGCTTAGAGATTTTGTATTCCTCTACCGCTTCCTCCGCCTTTTCACGGACAAGATCGCATACGCCTATGATTTCAATCTCCCGGAAGGTCTTGGTTATGTTGTTAAGGTATCTTGAGCTGATGTTGCCGACTCCCACAAACCCGATTTTCACCTTTTTTGTCATTTAGCCCATCTCCTCTATTTAGTTTTGTCCAGTATACCACCAAAAATCCGGAATTGCAATGAAAAAACCGTCTGTCCTTGCAAAAGTCCGCCGTTTGTTGTATAATCCTGCTATACTTAATCTTCAAGGAGGCAGTTATGGCGGAGTTTACCTTTAATGATATAATCGATATGCAGCACACCCTGCAGGAAAGATATAAAGATCGTTGGGAGCCTCTTAATCCGGAAGGAAGCGTCGCTAAGCTTCTGTGGCTGGTGGGAGAAATATGTGAAGTCTCTGACATCATCAAGAAAAATGGCGCGGAGGCGGCGAACTCCGATCCCGCTCTAAGAGCCAATATCGTAGAGGAGCTGGCGGACGTTCTGATGTATTACGGCGATGTGCTTCTCTGCTTCGGAGTCACCAGCGATGAGCTGCGGGACGCCTATATAAGCAAATTTAAGCGGAATATGACCAGATGGTAAAAAACAAATATAACAAACCTTTATTCACAACATAAAAGACGGGTCTGCAGCGAAATTTGAGTTTTGCTACAGTGTTTATCCCCCAATATACGGCAGTGCAGATCTAAAAAGACTGCGATGTTGGCAACCTTTTCTGTCCCCCCTTTAGACAAGGGGGGAAGGATACGAACTTCTTGCTTTTAACAGTTGCAAAAAAGACTCAGACCTCATCCCCCCTTAGCCTACGTACTGCAAGCAGTGCTGGGGGTACACCCGGCGCTTGACGCATACATGCGTCAAGCATGTATGCGTCAAGCGCCGTGCGCCGGAGGGGATTATACGCAAACGGGGCTGCAGCGAAACAAAAATTCGCTGCAGCCCCGTATCTCTTTTAATATCTTAGACTCCTTCGCGGTTGCGGCGGAGCTGTTCGTTTGCTGTGAAATTTGTGGTGGAGTTGTGTCCCTTTATGGGCATGATTTTCTGGTCGATGGCATCGATGATCCACTCGGGCTGCGGGAAGAAGAAGTCTTCAATCTCGTGAGCCGGTGTGATCCAGTTGCGGGCACCCACAACAACAGGCGGAGCGTCGAGATAATCAAACGCAAGCTCGGTTATTGTCTGAGCCATGTCCTTAAGGGAGGAGCCGCGCTCGCAGGCGTCGGAGGCGAGAACGATTCTGCCTGTCTTCTTGACTGACTCAAGGACCTTGTCGTAGTTGAAGGGCACGATACTTCTGGCGTCGATAATCTCTGCTTCAATACCGTACTTCTCCTTGAGGGTATCGGCAGCTTCAATGGCGCGGTAGAGCGTGGAGCCAATCGTGAGTATTGTGATATCCTTACCGACTCTCTTCACATCAGGCTCGCCCAGGGGGATCTCATAGTGCTCGGCAGGAACGCCTTCCGTGTGGAACAGCTCGGACTGATCGTAAAGTCTCTGGCTCTCAAAGAATATAACGGGATCTGTGCCCTCAAGAGCGGAGGCCATCATACCCTTGGCATCGTATGGTGTTACAGGGAAACATACCTTCAAGCCCGGGATATGGGCGCAGAGGCTTGTCCAGTCCTGAGAATGCTGCGCGCCATACTTGGAACCAACAGAAACACGGATAACTACGGGCATCTTCAGGGTGCCGGCACTCATTGCCTGCCACTTGGCAAGCTGGTTGAAGAGCTCGTCGCCTGCGCGGCCGATGAAGTCACAGTACATGATCTCGGCGATAACACGGCCGCCGCACAAGCCGTAACCAACGGCGCTGCCGACGATGGCGCCTTCGGAAATGGGAGCGTTGAAAAGACGGTGGTAGGGAATAACCTCTGTAAGTCCGCGGTATACCGCAAATGCGCCGCCCCAGTCACGTACGTCTTCGCCGTAGGTGATAAGTGTGGGATCCTCGTAGAACTTGTCTATAATAGCTTCGAATACACCATCACGGAAATTGTAAGCCCTCTGCTTGGAAACGGGCTTTCCGTCCTTTATGCCGAAACGTTCTTTTCTCGCGATCTGGATGGATCTGGGACTCTCTTCCTTCGGGAGGAGAACATCGACTTCGCGGTCTTCCATCTTTGCGATCTTCTGGTTGGAGAACATGAGGTCGCCAATCTCGTCGGGATTGGAAACGAGGTCCATTCTCGGGGAGACTGTATCATCTATGGACTTTATAAGAACCTTCTTTAGGAATTCCTGTGTCTCTTCAATAATTGTATCGAACTCGCTGTCTTTCGCGATGCCGGCAAGAACCAGCTTCGCGCGGTATGTGATAAGGGGATCCACTTCCTGCCAAGCCTCGATCTCGGACTTCTCTCTGTATGAGGAGGAGTCTGAGGGGGAGTGACCGGCATAGCGGTATGTTACAACATCAAGAAGAACCGGGCCCTTTTTCTCAAGAAGGAGAGCCTTCTTGCGCTTTGTGGCGTCAATAACAGCAAGAGGATTGTAGCCGTCAATACGCTCGGCGTGCATCTGCTCCGGATTTACGCCTGCGCCTATACGGGCGGGGAAATCATAACCCATTGTCTCGCCTCTCGTCTGGCCGCCCATACCGTACTGGTTATTGAATACGTTGAGCAGGAACGGAAGACCGCCCTTGAACTCGCCTTCCCAGAGCTGGGTATACTGATCCATGGAGGCGAAGCAAAGGGCTTCCCAAACGGGACCGCAGCCCAGGGCGCCGTCACCGATGTTGGCGACAACGATACCGCTCTTCTTGTTTACCTTCTTATAAAGAGCAGCGCCCACGGCGATGTCGCCGGAGCCGCCGACGATGGCATTGTTGGGCATGATGCCGAAGGGTGGGAAGAAAGCGTGCATGGAGCCGCCCAGACCCTTCTGGAAGCCGTTGCGGCGTGCAAACATCTCAGCCATGGCGCCGTATACAAAGAAGTAAGCGGCAAACTCACGAACGCTCTTGATGTCCTTGAATTCCTTCTCGATTACGGAATAAATCCTTCCGCCGTCGTAGGATTTCATAATCTCCTCAAGCTTCTCCTCGGGGAGCCGATGGATAGCCACAAGACCTCTCGCGAGAACTTCGCCGTGGCTTCTGTGGGAACCGAAGGTGAAGTCGTCAATTTCAAGGGCATAAGCCTGGCCTACGGCGCTGGCTTCCTGACCCATGGAAAGATGGGCAGGACCCGGGTGATTATATGCAACGCCGAGGTACTCACCCGTTGTCTTGATGAGGTTTATCATTGTCTCGTACTCACGAATCATAACCATGTCGCGGTAGATGTTCATGAGCTCTTCGTTAGAGTAGATAGCCTGCTCTTCTTCAATTGTCTTGGCATACTGGTTTACCGGGATATCCTTAAAGGTTATATAACCCGGCTTAAGCAGTTCATTAGGGTCGACAAACTGTGACTTTGGCATTTATATAGCACTCCTTTAAATTATATTTAAGTGAATCAGAACTCGAATATAACCTCGCGGAGGATTTCGGATACTGTGGGATGGGGGAATACCAGCTCCTTTATGTCCTCAACGCGCAGCTCTGTCTCAATCATCATGCCCGCTCCGTAGATTATCTCGGAAGAATAGTTGCCTATCATGTGAACACCGATGACTTTGTTGAACTTTTTGTCTACGAGAATTTTGCAGATACCGTCGCCGCCTTCGTTCTCGGCTACAAAGCGTCCAGAGTAGCGCATGGAGAGCTTTTTGCAGATGTAGTCGATACCCTTAGCCTTGGCGCTTTCCTCGGTCTCGCCCACGCCGGCAACCTCGGGGCTTGTGTATATAACGGAGGGGATGGCGTTGTAACGCATAATATCCTTTTTGTCCAGAATATTGTTGATACAGACCTCAGCCTCACGATAGGCTGTGTGAGCCAGCATGGAGACGCCGTTTACGTCACCGGCTGCATATACGCCCAGTACGTTTGTCTGACCTCTGTCGTCTGTCTTGACGGCTCCTCTGTTGATTTTCACGCCCAGGCACTCGGCATTTAGACCCTGTGTATTGGCGCGGCGGCCGATGGACATGAGAACCTTGTCGGAGGGAACCTTCTCTGTCTTGCCGTCCTTCTCGTAAAGCACGCCATCGGGCTCAATGCCCACAACCTTGCTGCCGAGTTTAAATTCTATGCCCTTCTTCTGGAGCTCCTTAAGAAGAAGGTTCGATATTTCATTGTCTGTAGGGCCGGCGATCTTGTCAAGCATCTCAACGACGGTGACTTTAGATCCGGCTGTAGCGAAGTAGGAGGCCATCTCAAGGCCGATAACTCCGCCGCCTACGATTACGAGTTTTCCCGGAACCTCTGTCATGTCAAGAATCTCACGGTTTGTCATGACATAGCCTGTCTCAAGCCCTTCCTTTGTGCCGGGTATGGGAGGTACTATGGGAACGGAGCCTGTGGCGATGAGGAGTTTGGCGCCCTCATAGTCCTTGTCGGCAACCTTTACTCCGAAGCCGCCGTTTACTCTGCCTGTGATAACAGCCTCGCCGTCCACAACAGTAACTTTATTGGCTTTCATCTTCATGCCGACGCCGGCTACAAGAGTTTTTACAACCTTTGCCTTGCGCTCCACCACCTTGGCGTGGTCAAGCTTGGCGCCCTCGACCGTTACTCCGTACTTTTCAGAATGGAGAGCATGGTCGTACATCTTTGCGGAGTTGAGCAGAGCCTTGGAGGGAATACAGCCTTCGTTGAGACAAACGCCACCAAGGGAACGCTTTTCTATAAGCAGAACATTCAGTCCGGCATGACCGGCGCGCTCCGCTGCCAGGTATCCGGCGGGCCCTCCGCCGATTACTATAAGATCATACATAGTTTCTGTCTCCTCCTACTTTGCAAGCAGAACGTCAAAGTTCTCAAGGTTCTTCGACAGATCCTGGAGGAATCTTGCCGCGGGTGAGCCGTCGATTACGCGGTGGTCGCAGGTAAGGGACAGACCCATGGACTGATATACCTCGATCTCGCCGCTCTTGCTCTGACGTACCTTCGGGGCGATCGTGTCAACGCCCAGGATAGCGGTCTGCGGCGGGTTGATAACAGGTGTAAAGCTCTCGATACCTAGGTTGCCGAGATTGGAAACCGTGAAAGAGCCGTCCCTGAGCAGATCAGGGTTGATAGAGCCGGACTTACAGAGATTTGCCAGCTCCTTGACTTCTCCGGAGATCTCGTTGAGGCTCTTCAGGTTGGCGTTGAAGATTGTGGGAACCATAAGTCCTCTCGGTGTATCAACAGCAACACCCAGGTTTACGTTTGTGAAGTATCTCATGGTGTCGCCGTTTATGAAGTTGGCGTTGAGATCACGGTGAGCCGGCATCATAAGGGTACGGGATACGGCATAGAGGACTATGTCGTTCAGTGTGATGTTTTCAAGACCGAGGCGCTCCATGGATTCCTTTATGCTCTTGCGGTACGCCATAATGGCTGTGGCGTCGAAGGAGCTGTTGTATGTAAGCTGAGCCATGGTAGACAGGGATGTGTGCATGGCTTTGGCGATAATCTTGCGGATGTTGGGGATTTTCTCTTCCACATACTCCGTCGCGGGAGCAACGACCGGAGCAGCGGTAGCAGCTGAAGCAGCAACGGGCGCTTCAACGGGAGCGCCAGAGGTTGTCATCCTGCCGCCGATGCCGGCGCCCGGAGTACCCTCAAGACCTGCAGCCTTCGCTGCCGGCGTGATAAGGCCGATACCCGCTTCTCTTGCAGAGAATATGTCACGCTCGATAATGCGTCCGTCGGGGCCTGTTGGCGTGGCGAAGCGATAGTCAACGCCCAGCTTGTCGGCTGTGTTTCTGGCTCTCGGCGATATAGCCGCGTTGTTGGGCTCTGCAGGAGCAGCAACAACAGTTTCAGCAACAGTTACTTCAGCTGTTTCCGCAGCTGCCGGAGCTTCTGAAGCTGCCGCGGGAGCGTCGCCCTCAGGAGCAAATTCCTTAAAGCTCTCGCCTTCGGCACCGATTACGCAGACATTGAGAAGGCAGGGAACATCGTCGCCCTCTTCAAAGAATATACCCAGGAGAGTACCATCAACTTTGGCCTCTTCCTCAAAGCCGGCTTTATCGGTTTCATAAGAGAATAATACATCGCCGACGGCTACCTTGTCGCCGACCTTTTTGTGCCATTTGGCAAGGATACAGCTTTCAACAGACTGTCCCTGACGAGGCATAATTACAGGTGTTGCCATGATACTTTGTTCCTCCTAATGTGAATTTATAATATAATTAAAAGTTAGCAAGGAGATACTTCTCAGCCGCGGGGCACCACAGACCGTTGTTGCCTTCAATGATCTTGGCAAGCTCAGCGAAGCGGGCGTCTTTCTCACCCTTGGCGGCAAAGTCTGTAAGAGCCGTAAGCTCAAGGTCTATATTTGTGTATATGAGC
>JAAZBA010000132.1 GCA_012514045.1 Clostridiales bacterium
CTCACGGCTGTCGAGAAATTTGTTTGCAATCATCGGATAGCGTCTGAGAACTCTGTGACCGTCGATTGTTGCTCTTTCAAGGTCTGAGTCGAACAGAATGCGTAGCCGTCTAAGATCTGTTGCTTCAGAAAACGCGTAAGTTAACGGCTTGCCGAGTGTCAATCTTGCCATATTGTCTTCGTATGATTCGATATGACGGTCAATGCCGTTTCTTATGTTTTCTATGCCTGTACCAAAACCTGTAAGGGATGCGTTTGCGGTGACAGCGGGAATATCTCGAACCATTCCGGGGAGATATGTATCATCTTCGAGAAGCATCGACTGAAGAAACTTTATATGGTGCTTATACACTCCTCTGGGAGTTGTATGTTCTTTTATGGCGATTGAAGCAGCGGTACCCGCTGCCTGCCCGATTACGGCACAGGTAGCCATTACTCTTGTGGAGCTCAGAGCAGCATGGGTGACGCTAATATTTCTTCCTGCAAACATAAGATTATCAACATTTCTCGAGTACAGACACCTGTAGGGTATACCGTAGGGAATAGTTACCGGGTGGTTTATGTTCGGCGCTCCCTTATGGTGGAAACCGGCAGGATCGTGATCATCCATAGGCCATCCGCCATAGGCTACAACATCATCAAACTTTGTGCCTTGCGCCAAATCGTGCTGCTTAAGGATGTAGTCGCCCTCATATCTCCTGCTCTCACGTTTTCCTGGAAGGAAACCTATCCATGAAAGCTCCCAGTTATCAGCGCCGTGATCTCCCCTGTTCTTAATATGATCCCAAACTCCAAAGGCAACCTTCAGAAGCTCATCCCGCAGCTTCTCCGTATCGTGTATCGAATCATCTTCACCGCCAAGCTCAATCCACCAGAAGTTCTGGGTAATCTCCTTCATACTGTGGCCTCTGAAGCAGAGACTTTCATCTGTCTCGTATACATTTGCCCAGGGAGGAGGGGTAAAGTACGAAGGTTTTTCAGTCTCAATGGCTTGAATAAGACAGCTCATGCCCATTGTCTTTCGGTCGGATTTTTCGTGACCAATAGGCTCACCGAATTCTGAAAAAGATTCGCGTCCTACCCTGTAAGCAGCACCCGAAAGTGGAGCCAGAATGCTGTCACCGGAGCAGTCAATAAAGATGTCAGCCTTGATGGTATACCAAGTATAGGTTGTAAGCTGCCAGGCATCCACTGAAATGATTCTGTTTCCGTCAGTTTCGCAGTCAGCGCAGGAGCAGTTTAGAAACAACTCTATATTCTTCTCAAATCGAACAGTTTCATATAGAATACTGTCCCACACAGAATAATTCTTTATCGGATTGCGGAACATATTCTTAACAAATATCTCTTCAATTATTCCCGATTCCCGGTTGTGTTCTCCATGACAGCCTAAAGGCCACATACGAATTTCACTTGAGGCATTGCCCCCCAGTACAGGCCTGTCATGTATAAGAGCCACTTTTGCTCCATGACGGGCAGCAGCCACAGCGGCGCACATTCCTGCCAGTCCACCGCCTATAACACACAGCTTGAAACTGTGAGTTAAATGTCTGAGATTACTGTTCATTTCATTTAAAGAGCTTCTCGTTCTGTCTATGGCATTCCTCGATGATAGCTATCTGACGGCGAACCTCATCCAGCTTGATTTCAAAGTCTGCGCCATTTACGATCGCTTCATAAAGATTGTTGTAGTACCTGCCGGCAATGGTGTTAAAGAGATTAGACTCCTCTTCAGGTACGTCCCAGCTTTCCTCATGCCAGGGAAGCTGCTCTCCGCAGTACGCAGGAGTTCCATCAGGCTTGCTTATAGGAGCTCTGCTGAGATTTTGCTCAGGAGCTTCGCTTTCTAAGAAGTACTTCCATTCAATATGGGTCATGCTGCCCTTGAGTCCGCCGCGTGTACCATATACTTTGTATGTGCATTCGGGATAAGCGCAACAGGAGGATATTTCAAGATCGATAACGGGTTTACCTTCACCTGTAAGCAGAATCTTTACATAGTCCTCTGCTCCGCCGAAGGCATTGGCATTATCCATAATACACTTTACCTCGGGCATGCCTTCGCCGAAGAACTGAACAGCCTGATCCATGGGATGGGGTCCTGTATTAAGGAGATTTCCTGCGCAGTACTCGTGTATTGTTTGCCAGTCCCAGCGTCTGCCAAAGCTGTTGAATTCGATATTAATCTGTAGAATACGTCCAAGCTTGCCAGAATTGACAACCTCACGCACTTTTCTGAAATAGGGAGCGAAACGGGACTGCTGAAAGACGAAGAGCATTTTCCCGTTCTTTTCTGCGGCAGCTACAGCTGCATCAACTCCAGCGACTGTATTGCCGAAAGGCTTCTCGCACAGTACATTATAATCGTTTTCAAGAAGCTTAATTGTCAAAGGAATATGATGGTGGCTGTAGGAGGCGTTTATTACAAGATCAAGCTCCTTCTCGCTTGCAATAAGCTCCTCAACCGTAGCGTATGTCTTACAGGCAAGCTCCCTCTCAGCTCTCTCTCTGCGCTCAGGAAGCTCTTCGACAAC
>JAAZBA010000091.1 GCA_012514045.1 Clostridiales bacterium
TAAAATGCACAAGTCCAGTTATTATGGGCTTGTGCATTACTATACCCGTTGTGGATATTTCGATTATGCTGTTCTCTATCGTGTTTGTCAACAAGACGGAAGCAAAAAATATATGGATTTATGGAAAGGCTTGTGTTATAATAAAATCATAAATTCTTAAGGGGTGGTTTCCTTTGAAAAAATGGATCGCGCTAATTTTGGTTCTTCTGTTTCTTGTCTTTTCCTCTTCAGCGACGGATGTATGTCTGTTTTCCCATGGTATGCGCTTTATTGAGGAAGCCGGAAGCGTCACATTTTTGCCCCTTGAGCGTCAGACAGAATTTTCCGAGCCGAATAAGCCATACGACGGTCCCATGGTAGCATTGACCTTTGATGATGGTCCCAGTAAAAGAGTTACCGACAGAATTCTCGATCTGCTTGAAAAACACAGTGCAAAGGCCACCTTCTTTGTGCTGGGCAGCAATGTGGAGGCTTATCCCGACAAACTTGAGCGTATGCTTGAGCTGGGATGTGAAATCGGCAACCACTCCTATGACCACAAAAACCTCCCCTCTATATCCAGGGAGGCTGTAGAATATCAGCTTGAAACAACAAAATGGTGTACATATGAGGCATGCGGCTCTTTTCCCACCCTTGTCAGGCCGCCCTACGGCAATGTAGACGACAAAGTTCTTGAATTTTCGGAGCTGCCCATCATCCTCTGGTCTCTGGATACAATGGACTGGAAATCCCGAAATACGGAGTTAATAAAAAAAATCGCCATAAACAAGGTTCGGGACGGAGACATAATCCTGATGCACGATATATATTCCTTCACTGCCGATGCCTGCGAGACTATCATACCGGCTCTTATAAAGAAAGGCTACAAGCTTGTGACTGTAAGCGAACTTATCGAGGCAAAGGGCTTCACTGTAAGCGCAGGAGAAGAATTCTCCCGGGGCAGATAGGCTACACCGAGCTTGCTCTCATAGGTACAATATCAGCGGGCAGCTTTCCCGAATTAAGCCATTCATCTATCCCGTCAGGAGGTATCATAACCGGCATGCGGTCGTGAATGCCTGCAATATCAATTGTGGGGTTACAGGTCAGCACGGCGAAGCGGGGCACGTCCTCCCCTTGCATCGTTGTATATATCCCCGCCATATATACTATCCTGTCGGCGGCGGCTCTGATTTTATATTTTATTTTCCTCTTTCCTTCGCTTTTCCATTCAAAATAGCAGGAGGCGGGAATAACGCACCGTCGATTGCGGAAACTGTCGCCGAAAAATGAACTGGAACCTGCCGTCTCTATTCTGGCGTTGAACGCCGTTGAACTGCTCTGAGGTCTGTAAAATCCCCATCTCATCGGGAACACCGACCTCTCTAGTCTCTTGTTGTTGCATATCACAGGCACTATGTCCGTGGGAAAAATTTCGCCTGTCTTTATATTCTCGCCCGAGCCCTTGCGGCTTTGGGCTTTTTCTATAACCTGAGCCAGCGCTCCGTCATCCTCTTCAATATAGTATCTTCCACACATCAATTCTTCACCTCCACAAACCATCGCCCAAAGGACAGATTTCTGTCATCGGTACCTCGCTCAAAATACAGGTAGCTCAGCTTTCCCCTAACCTGCACGGTATACCGGTCTCCTTGCCCGCCGGCCTTCAAAGAGCAGGACGGGCGCACATCAAATATCCTATCGATCTCGAACTCTCTTCCGTCCTCCCAGTGTATTCTGTCAGGCATCAGTTTTCCTGACTTATCCATTACCGTTGTGACAGTTACGTACACCTTCACCTGATATCACTCTCTTCCGTTGTCGAGTCTGCGCAGATAATCTCCTCTTGAAGATATCGGAGCGGCCACGTCCAACTTTCCCTTGCTTTTCAGGATCCTGAACTTGAAATCCAACATCTCCGGCGGCACTTCCAGCTGACGCGCCACACTGAAGAAGAAACTGTCCTCCCCCAAAAGCCTGATAACTTCGTCATCATCAAGCAAAATCTCAGCGGCAAAGAGATTAGCCTCGTATTCAAAATTGGAGGTAGTGTTGTAAAGAGAAAACTCGTGGAACTGACGCAGCTTTACAACGCTTTTGTGCAACACAATATGCCCCAGCTCATGAGCCAAAATAATCTTTCTGAGCTGAGCAGGAAGGTCACTGTTGAGAATTATCGTATTTACTCGCTTTATATTCAGAAACAGTCCCTTGCATGACGACTCGGACTTGCCCATGGGCTCCAAAAGCACAAGGCATTTCATAGCCGCGGCCAGACGGAAAGGGTCGGTTTCGTCATACTTTTTTATTACATGCTCCGCCTTCTCACAAACATATCGTATAGACATTTATTTATCCTCTTTTTTTCTGCCATAAATCCGCTTCAATTCGTTCTTCGCCGCCCAGTACGCCTTTGTTATAGCCTCGTAGAACTTGTCTTTCTCGTCCTGATCCAGCTTCCCTCCGGCAAAAAGAGCCATGTTGCTCCGAAGCAGCTCATTTACCTCTTTTCCCGCGGAGTATCCCATCTTTTCCCTTGTTTCTTCCACATACGGCGCCATATCAAGTTCATATAAAGGGTCGGTTATCTCGTCGTTTATAAGATATGCCACCGATACCCCCAGAGCCTTGGCTAGCTTATGGGCGGTAGTTCCTCTGGGACGGGAATAATCCTTTTCGTAGCCTGTTATTACCTTTGTAGTGACTCCTACGAGCTCCGCCAGCTGCCTTTGACTGTAACCCATGCTCTCCCGTCTGAACTTGACCTTTTCAGAAAATGTCATTTTATCTTTCCCCTTTATTTATATTTTACCCTTGACATAACTACTATAAACTGCTATAATCTGGCTATAACTACTTTATAGGTATATAATACTACTACAGAAGTACTTTGTCAAGTCTTTTTTGAGGAAAATTTTATGAACAGGGCTATACTTCACATTGATATGAACAGTTTCTATGCTTCGGTGGAGATGATGCAAAATCCTTCCCTCAAGGGTAAGGCTGTGGCTGTCTGCGGGAGCACCGAGGACAGACATGGTATTGTGCTGGCAAAGTCGGAAAAGGCGAAGAAGGCAGGGGTCAAGACGGGTATGGTTACCCACAAAGCCCAAGCCATATGTCCGGGGCTTGTAACAGTAGAGCCACACTACGATTTATATATGAAATACTCCAAACTGGCAAGAAAGATATACGAACGCTACTCGGATCAGGTTGAACCCTATGGACTTGACGAGTGCTGGATTGACGTCACCGGCAGCCGTTACCTGTTCGGTGATGAAATGACCATAGCGGAGAGTATTCGAAGCGCTATAAGGGAAGAGCTTGGGCTTACCGTAAGCATAGGTGTATCCTTTAACAAGGTGTTCGCCAAGCTCGGGAGCGATATGAAAAAACCGGACGCCATAACGGAGATTACAAGGGAAAATTTCAAATCGAAGGTATGGCCGCTTCCCTCTTCCGAAATGTTCTATGTGGGGCACCGTACCTCAGTGAAGTTTTCAGACTATGGAATTCTCACCATAGGGGATATCGCCAACGCTTCAGTAGACTTTATAGAGCATCTCCTCGGGAAAAACGGGCTGATGATATGGGCATATGCCAACGGTGAGGATGTTTCTGCCGTTATGAAATGTGATTATCAACATCCCATCAAATCCTTCGGACATGGCACCACTTGCCAGGAGGACCTTCACACGTCAGAAGATGTATGGAGAGTTATACTCTATCTCTCCCAGGAGATAGGCACCAAACTTCGAAGCCACTCGCTCACCTCCTCCGCGGTACAGCTTATTGTCAGGGATTCAAAGCTAAACTACAGCCAGTACCAGCAGCTCCTTTCGTGGCCAAGCCAAAATGCCTATGATATAGCTTTATGTGCCATGATGCTTTTCAAGGCTCGTTATATGTGGGCGAACCCTGTCAGGTCACTTACTGTGCGCGCAATCGACCTATCCTCCTCCGATTTGCCGGTTCAGCTTACGCTTGACCGCAGCGCTGAGGATTTTTTGCGCCTTGCAAGGATTGAATCGGTTATGGACACTATAAAGAGTCGTTTCGGCAAAGGCGCAATCTTCCCTGCCACCATAGGGCACAACGACAAGCTTCCCACCGGGGAGGTTCGTCAAATAATATAGACAAAGAGCCACGTCATTGCTGACGCGGCTCTTTGTATTAATTTTGAAATTACTTATCGATAGCGATAACAACACCGGAGCCAACTGTTCTGCCGCCTTCACGAATAGCAAAGCGGAGACCTGCCTCGATGGCAATGGGTGTGATGAGCTCTACGTCCATCTCAATATTGTCGCCAGGCATGCACATCTCAACGCCTTCGGGGAGATTAACAACACCGGTAACGTCTGTTGTACGGAAATAGAACTGGGGACGATAGTTGTTGAAGAACGGTGTATGACGACCGCCCTCTTCCTTTGTCAGAACGTAAACCTGACCACGGAACTTTGTATGGGGCTTGATTGAGCCGGGCTTGGCAAGAACCTGTCCGCGCTCGATGTCTGTCTTGTTGATACCGCGGAGAAGGCAGCCTACGTTGTCACCGGCCTCAGCGTAGTCAAGGAGCTTTCTGAACATTTCAATACCGGTAACAACCGTCTTTCTCGGAGCGTCCATAAGACCAACAATTTCGACTTCTTCACCGAGCTTAACACGTCCGCGCTCAACTCTGCCTGTAGCAACTGTGCCACGGCCTGTGATGGAGAACACGTCCTCAACAGGCATGATAAAAGGAAGATCGCTCTTACGCTCAGGTGTGGGGATCATTTCGTCAACAGCATTCATAAGCTCAATGATACAGGCATACTCAGGAGCAGAAACATCTGTAGATGTGCACTCAAGAGCCTGGAGACCAGAACCTCTGATAACCGGGAGATCGTCGCCGGGGAACTCGTACTTGGAAAGAGCTTCACGGATTTCCATCTCAACAAGATCAAGCAGCTCAGGATCGTCAACCTGGTCAACCTTGTTCATGAATACTACGATATAGGGAACGCCAACCTGACGGGCGAGAAGGATATGCTCGTTTGTCTGGGGCATAACACCGTCAGCAGCGGATACGACGAGGATAGCGCCGTCCATCTGAGCAGCTCCGGTGATCATGTTCTTAACGTAGTCAGCATGTCCAGGGCAGTCAACGTGAGCATAGTGACGGTTCTCTGTCTCATACTCAACGTGAGCTGTGTTAATTGTAATGCCGCGGTCTCTCTCTTCGGGAGCCTTATCGATCATATCATATGCTTCGTACTTTGCCTTACCGGAGAAAGCAAGAACCTTTGTGATAGCAGCTGTGAGGGTTGTCTTGCCATGGTCAACGTGACCAATTGTACCGATATTAACATGGGGTTTGGTGCGTTCAAATTTCGCCTTTGCCATTGTTATCCTCCTTATGTTCGCGAACCTCTTTCATTCCGGCCGCGACAAATTAAATTTCGTCAGTAATAATTATATTAGATATTCAGCGTATTTGCAAGAGTTATTTTTCATGAAATACACTGATTTTTTGATGTTTTTAGCACTTATCTTCTGCCATTTGCATCAATTATCTTTTCAGAGATGTTCTTGGGCATCTCAATGTAGTGCCCGGGTTCCATTGTATACTGTCCTCTGCCCTGTGTTCTAGAACGAAGTTCGGTAGCGTAGCCGAACATCTCGGACAGCGGCACTAGCGCCGTTATCTGATGAGCTCCGCTCCTGGTCTCCAGCTGTTGAACCTGTCCGCGTCTTGAGTTCAGGTCACCGATCACATCGCCCATGTAATCATCGGGAACAGTGACATTAACAAGCATGATCGGCTCCAGCAATACGGGATTGGCTTTGCGCATGCCTTCCTTTAAGGCCATAGAGCCTGCAATTTTGAACGCCATTTCAGAGGAGTCTACCTCATGGTAGGATCCGTCATACAACGTAACCTTTAAATCCACAACATTATAGCCTGCAAGAACACCGGACTGCATCGCGCCCTGTATACCGCTGTCTATAGCAGGTATATATTCCTTGGGAATTGCTCCGCCCACAATTTTATTAATAAACTCATAGCCTTTGCCGGTTTCATTGGGCTCGACAGTAATCTTTACATGACCGTATTGACCATGTCCGCCTGACTGTCTGGCATATTTCATGTCAATATCAGCTTTTGTTTTTATGGTCTCCTTGTATGCTACCTGAGGCTTGCCGACGTTGGCTTCAACTTTGAATTCACGAAGTAGCCTTTCGACAATGACTTCAAGATGGAGTTCACCCATACCGGCGATAATCGTCTGACCTGTATCCTCATCCGTGTATGTTTTGAAAGTCGGGTCTTCTTCAGAGAGCTTTGAAAGGGCAAGTCCCATTCTCTCCTGTCCGGCTTTTGTCTTGGGTTCTATTGCAACGCTTATAACCGGATCGGGGAAGTCCATGGACTCCAGAATTATCGGAGCTTTCTCAGTGCAGAGCGTGTCGCCCGTTGTGGTGTTCCTTAGTCCCACTGCGGCAGCGATATCGCCTGCGTAGACGTTTGTTATGTCCTTTCTGTCGTTTGCGTGCATAAGCAAAATTCTGCCCATACGCTCACGGCAGCTCTTTGTGGAATTATACACCGTGGAGCCTGTCTCAAGGTTTCCGGAGTATACTCTGAAGAAGCAGAGCTTTCCTACAAAGGGGTCGGTCATAATCTTGAAGGCAAGCGCAGAAAACGGGGCATTGTCATCCGGGGGACGCTCTTCTTCTTTTTCTGTCTTGGGGTTAATGCCCGTTATCGCCTTCTTATCCAGCGGCGAGGGCATATAGTCGACGACTGCGTCAAGGAGTTTCTGTACACCTTTATTCTTGTAAGATGTACCACAGACCACCGGGATCATACCGACAGAAAGCGTAGCTTTCCTTATCGCAGACTTTATCTCTTCAACGGTAATCTCTTCACCGTCAAGATACTTCGTCATTATAACATCGTCAAAATCGCTTATTGCTTCAATTAAAGCTGTATGATACCCCTCTGCTTTGTCCATCATGTCCTCGGGA
>JAAZBA010000378.1 GCA_012514045.1 Clostridiales bacterium
ACTGGAGAACTACAGAGCTAAGTGGTTTGAAAAACAGATATGATAAAGATTGTACCTGCCTTAACATACCAGCAGTATGATGCTGACTACTCTCTTCCGCACCCCGGTGAGGGCTACGGCGGCTGGAAAAAGGGAGATATCCCCATAGACACGGAGCACACCGCGATTTCGGTGATGCATGCCTGGGATAACGGCACACTTAAAGAGCAGGAAGCCATATATCGGGTTTGTGAGTACATACCCAGAGGAGCGGAGATAATAAAAGACCGATTCCCCTTGTTCCTCGAAAAGGTCAGGGAAAGCGGCATAAAGCTGATTCACATAGGAAGTCTGTCGGAGAAAAGCGTCATGTCTCTCCCGGGATATATAAGGACTTCCGAGTTATGTCCTGAGGAGGAAAAACGGGAGGTTATCGAACCCGATGATACTCTCAGAAAGCTGAGGGAAATACACACAGAGCGTGTGCTCTATGGACACAATACACAAGGTGTGGCAAAGGCAAGGGCTGTTCGTGATTTTGCCATTATGCCACGGGACGATGAAGATGTAGCCTGCACCACACGTCAGTTGTTTGAGCTGTGCAAAAGGGATAGAATCTCTCACCTTATCTACACCGGATTTGCCATAAACGCCTGCCTTACAATGTCTCCCTGCGGAATGCTGGACATGACGAGGCACGGTATTATGTGCTCTATAATAAAAGAGCTTACCACAGCAGTGGAAAACAAGGAATCTTGCCGAAGGGAAGAGCATAAAGAATACGGTCTTTGGGCGTTCTCCCTATGGGGAGGCTATGTGTTCCTGCAAATGGATATAGAGGAAAATTTGTTATAACAAAAAAAGGGATTATTTCATCAAACCTGATGAAATAGTCCCTTCTATATGTCATTGATTATACTGTTATCCTCTCAGGGCTTTGTCAATAGCTTCTGCGGCTGTTTTTCCGGCGCCCATGGCAGAAATTACCGTTGCGGCGCCTGTCACGGCGTCTCCTCCGGCATAAACGCTGTCCCGGGAGGTTAATCCTGCCTCATTTACAATTATGCCGCCGTAACGATTTACTTGAAGTCCCTCCGTTGTGTCTTTGATAAGGGGATTTGGAGAGGTGCCGATGGAAATAACAACTGTATCCACATCTAAAGTAAATTCGCTGCCCTCCACAGGAATAGGTCTCCTTCTGCCTCCTGCATCTGGCTCTCCGAGCTTCATTTCAATGCATCTCATGCCTGAAACAAAGCCGTTTTTCGGGTCACGGGGATTGTCAGGATTGTAGTAGCCAAGAATCTCCACGGGATTTCTAAGAAGCCTGAAGTCAATACCTTCCTCTATGGCATGCTCCACTTCTTCACGTCTGGCTGGAAGCTCGTCGAGGGAACGGCGGTACACAATATAAACCTTCTCCGCACCGAGACGAAGCGCTGTTCTCGCGGCATCCATTGCCACGTTGCCGCCGCCAACCACCGCTACTTTGCCGCCCTTCATGATGGGGGTGTCGTTCTCTTCTCTGTAAGCTTTCATGAGATTGCTTCTTGTGAGGAATTCATTTGCCGAGTATACGCCCTTAAGGGACTCACCGGGAATACCCATGAAGCTCGGAAGTCCTGCGCCTGAACCAATAAAAACAGCTTCAAAACCCATGTCGAACAGCTCATCGATTGTTAGGGTCTTGCCGATAACTACATTTGTCTCGATTTTAACTCCCAAAGCCTCAAGTATCTCTACCTCACGTGCTACAATAGCCTTTGGCAGACGAAATTCCGGTATGCCATATACAAGCACGCCGCCGGCGGTGTGGAGAGCCTCGAATACGGTTACATCATATCCCTTTTTCGCCAGATCTCCTGCGCAGGTGAGTCCGGCTGGACCTGAACCTACAACGGCTACACTGTGACCATTACGTGGGGACGGGGAGGGGAGAGAAGTGACGTTATTGTTGTGATAGTCCGCCACAAATCTTTCAAGCCGGCCAATTCCCACCGGTTCAAACTTAATGCCAAGAGTGCATTTGCTCTCGCACTGGGTCTCCTGAGGACACACGCGTCCGCATACGGCAGGAAGGGATGAGTCAAGGGAGATAACGCCATAAGCCGCTTCAAAGTCACCTGTTTTTATATAAGAGATAAATCTGGGAATATCGATACCAACCGGACAGCCGGCGATACAGGGCTTGTTTTTGCAGTTGATACAACGCTGTGCCTCACTTATCGCCATTTCGGCGGTATATCCCAGAGCCACCTCGAGGAAATTATGAACTCGCACATCCGCAGGCTGCACAGGCATTTCATGTTTTTTTGGGTTGATAGCCATAGTGTATGCCTCCCTTATGAATTTTTGAAAAGGTTGCAGGCTTCTTCATAGGCATGACGCTCAAAATCATTGTACATCCTGCTTCTTGAAATGGCCTCGTCAAAATCTACCTCATAGCCATTGAAGTCGGGACCGTCCACGCAGGCAAATTTAGTGATTCTTTTGCCGTTGCGGTTAAGCGTTAGCCTGCAACCACCGCACATGCCTGTGCCGTCAATCATTATCGGATTCATAGACACGGTAACCGGCACACCAAAGGGCTTAGCCGTAAGTGTAACGAATTTCATCATAATAAGCGGACCGATGGTTATTATCATGTCGTAACGTTTTCCGCCCTCAAGTGCTTCCTTAAGAGGTAAGGTTACATTACCTTCACGTCCGTAGGAGCCGTCATCCGTCATGACTGTAAGAGTATCGGAACAGTTTCTGAATTCGTCCTCAAGGATAACAAGATCGCGGCTTCTGAAGCCAATAATTGAGGTAACTTTAGCCCCCAGTCTATGAAGCTCCCGAGCTATAGGCAATGCTATGGCGCAGCCTACGCCGCCCCCGACAATGCAAACATTTTCAAGCCCGTCAAGATGAGAGGGCACACCGAGTGGACCCACAAAATCCTCAATATAATCCCCCTCAAGCTTTTGGTTTAGCTTTTTTGTGGTGGCGCCAACTATCTGAAAGATAATATTGACGCTTCCCTCATCAATGTCGCAGCCGGCAACGGTGAGCGGTATTCTCTCCCCCTCTGAGTCGACGCGTAGAATGATAAACTGTCCAGGCTTTGCTTTTCTCGCTACAAGCGGAGCCTCAATTGTAAGTTCCGTAACTGTAGGGTTGAGCTCTCTTCTATGCAGAACTTTGTACATGGGTGATATCCTCCCCAAAATAGTAATCGTTTATCGCTTTTAAATTATATCAAATAATATCTCATTTGTCCATACTGGGAAAACAGTAATACACATGAATATATTCTGAATAGAACAGGAAATATTATAATTATGGTAGACAGTTTATAAATATTATTATTTTAATCGTCATAAGGTATTGACAACAATGAGAAAATGTTGTACACTGACTATACATAATGAACATATATTGAATAGTTAGATGTCTAAATATGTTAAAATGTGGAATTTAGCCGTTCAAGAAGTTTGTGTAAAGATTTGAAATGGCATGTAAGGGTGATTTCGCAGATTAATATTTTAGAAGCTGATTTGAGGTAGTTGTTTGTTATGACATAATAATAAGGAGGCAACCCTATGACAAAACGTTTACTCGCAATCCTTCTCGCAGCACTCATGCTTCTTACTCTCTTCGCAGGCTGTTCACAAAAAAAGAAGACGGAAACAAAGACAGAAACAAAGACAGAGGAGAAGAAGGAAGAAACTAAGAAGGAAGAACCCAAGAAGGAAGAGACCAAGAAAGAAGAAACTAAGAAAGAAGAGCCAAAGAAGGAAGAGAAAAAGGAAGAAGCTTCCTCTGGCGCTGCCTATACCATCAATGACAAGGGTGTTCTTCCCCTCATCGAGGGCGAATACACGATGACAGTCGGTTTTCCCCAGTCCCCGTCTGTAACGGACTACGAGGACAACAATCTAACAAAGTTCCTTGAGAACCGCACCGGCATCGACATTGAATTCGTGTTCTTTCCTTCAAACGGTACCGAAGCCAGACAAAAGCTGGAGCTTATGATTTCCTCCAACCAGGAGCT
This sequence comes from Clostridiales bacterium, assembly GCA_012514045.1. Lineage (GTDB taxonomy): Bacteria > Bacillota > Clostridia > Oscillospirales > QAMX01 > JAAZBA01. The sequence goes on from JAAZBA010000378.1 coordinate 4,016, forward strand.
TCCGGAGATCGTAACATCCATTGGTGTAGGCTCCATAGGAAAACTGACCTATGGACAGCAGGGGATATTCCTTGCACTTGACGATTATCTTGAGAACGAGTCTTACTTTTTCCCCATAGCCAAAGAAAGATGGCTTACGGAGCAGGAGAAAGAGAACATTGTCACGTTTTACAAGTCCGCAGACGGAAATACATATGGCTTCCCCTATATAACATGCGACCCCACAGACAATGTAGCACGTTGTGTCTGGATTAACAAGCTCTGGCTTGACACCCTGGGACTCGATGTTCCAAAAACAACAGACCAGTTTTTCGATGCTCTTATAGCCTTCCGCGACAAGGATCCGAACGGCAACGGCACAAATGATGAAGTTCCCTTTACAGGCTCCACAGCCTGGGTTTCCGACCCGGTCGAGTCCCTCATGAACGCTTTCATCTACTACTCCCCCTACAGACTTAATGTTGAAAACGGCGTTGTAAGCGTTCCTTATGTCGAAGAAGCTTACCGTGACGGTCTGCGTTGGATGAACTCCATGTTCAAGGAGAACCTCATAGATGCTTCCTCCTTCACAATGGATGGCGCACAGCACAAGGCCATATTCGATCTCGCCGATGATCAGGTTTCCTACTGCGGATCCTTCACAGGACACGTAGCCACAAAGTTCCATGCCGACAACCCACACAGAAATGAGTATGTCCACTGCTGGCCTCTTGAGGGACCCAATGGTGTAGCATACGTCCCCACTGAGGTAACAGGTTACGGCTATAACTGCTTTATCACAAAGTATGCCAAGGATCCCCTCGTATGTTTCCGTTTCCTTGACCATCAGTGCGATCCCGAAGCCGCCATCACAGTACGCTGGGGCGCCGAGGGAACCAACTGGTGCTGGGCAGAGGAAGGAGAGACAACTCTCATGGCGCCTCTTGGATACGAGGCAGTGTTTAAGGAGCTCAAGATTGTTTGGGGCACAGAGAATAATGTAATCTGGAACGCCAACCCCTTTAACTTCGCCCCTGGCTCTGTTTATGCCGGACGTGTGGCCAAGCAGCCCGAGGAGTACACAAGCGAATACTCATATAAGTCTACGCTCCTGTACTACGACTCCATATTCGATACCGTAAAGCCTGAGTGCACACCTGATGAAACAGTGACGATCATGGTTTACACCGGTGAAGAGGATGCCATCGTAACAGAAATCGGAACACCGATTCGTGAGTACGAAAGAGAGTGCCGCGCCGCGTTTGTCACAGGCGCGATGGATATCGAGAAGGATTGGGATTCCTACATCGACACCCTGTACAGCATGGGTCTTGAGGACTACCTCGCGACCGTTCAGCAATGCTACGACAGAATGTATAAGTAAAATTTGCGTAGCTTAATAAGAGCCGCCTCTTCGGGGGCGGCTTCTTTCACGTGACAAGTATAATTATGTAATTTATCATAATCATTTCGTTTTATCTTTATGCTGTCTATTATGTGTCATATAATTTTACAACGCAGAGATTTCAACTAAATTTCACATTACTTGTATTTTACATTTCACATATAGAGCCTAAAATAATAATTATACTGTAAATTTTAAATAAAAATTAACTGAAAGGAGACAGTAAAATGAAAAACCGCATATTCCTCAGACTCCTTGCATTCATTCTGACGCTAGTCATGGTCCTCTCCCTTGTTTCAGGATGTTCGTCAAAAAAGAAAACGGAAACAAAGACTGAAACAAAAACAGAGGAGAAGAAGGAAGAGACTAAAAAAGAAGAGCCCAAGAAGGAAGAACCTAAGAAAGAAGAACCCAAGAAAGAAGAGCCTAAGAAGGAAGAGAAAAAGGAAGAAGCCCCTTCCGGCGCTACCTATGAGCTTAACGAGCTTGGCCAGCTTCCGCTTGTAAAGAGCGGCGAGGCTGTTCTCTCCATCGGCCTTCCCCAGTCCCCGTCTGTAACAGACTATGAGGACAACTACCTCACAAACTACCTTGAAGAGCGTGGAGGCTTTGAAATCGAGTTTGTATTCTTCCCCACCAGCGGCACTGAAGCCAGACAGAAGCTCGAGCTTATGATTTCATCCAACCAGGAGCTCCCAGATATCGTAACATCAATCGGCGTGGGCTCGATTGGCAAGCAGACATACGGCCAGCAGGGCGTATTCCTTGCGATCGATGATTGGCTGGAGACAGAGACATTCTGGTTCCCGCAGGCTAAGGAAAGATGGCTAACGGAGCAGGAAAAGGAGGACATAGTCACATTCTACAAATCTACTGATGGTAAAACCTACGGTTTCCCCTACGTGACATGCGATCCCACAGATAACGTAGCTCACTGCCTCTGGATTAATAAGCCCTGGCTTGACACCCTGGGACTCGATGTTCCCAAAACAACTGACGAGTTTTTCGAAGCTCTTGTAGCCTTCCGCGACAAAGACCCGAACGGAAACGGGATAGATGACGAACTCCCCTTCACAGGCGCAAATGCTTGGGTTTCTGACCCGATTGAGACACTTATGAATGCCTTCATCTATTATTCACCCTACAGACTCAATGTAGAAAATGGTGTTGTAAGCGTTCCTTATGTTGAAGAAGCGTACCGTGACGGTCTGCGCTGGATGAACTCCATGATAAAGGAAAACCTCTTTGATGCCTCTTCCTTTACAATGGACGGCGCGCAGCATAAAGCTATATTCGATCTCCCAGATGATCAGGTTTCCTACTGCGGATCATTTACAGGACACCCGTACACAAAGTTTGCTATAGACAATCCTCACAGAACAGAGTATGTCCATGCCTTTCCTCTTGAGGGACCCAATGGTGTAGCATACGCCCCCACCCGAGTAACAGGCTACGGATATAGCTGCTTCATCACAAAGTACGCAGAGGATCCTCTCCTTGCTTTCCGTTTCCTCGATTCACAGTGCGATCCCGAAGCCGCCATAACAGTACGTTGGGGTAAAGAGGGCGTAAACTGGGTGTGGGCTGAGGAAGGGGAGACAACCCGTTTAGCGCCTCTTGGCTATAAGCCGGTATTTAAAGAGCTCGAGATTATCTGGGGCACAGAAAATAATACAATCTGGAACGCCAACCCCTTTAACTTTGCTCCCGGCGCTGTATATGCCGGCACTGTAGCTAAGCCTCAGGAAGAGTTTACAAGTGAGGCTGCTTATCTCGGCGAGATCATATATCACGAATCCATATTTGATCTCATGAGACCGGAGTGCACACCCGATGAAACAGTGACAATCATGGTTTACACTGCCGAAGAGGATGCTCTTGTCACAGAAATTGGCACACCGATTCTTGAGTACGAAAGGGAGTGCCGCGCTGCATTTGTTACAGGCACAATGGATATAGATAAGGATTGGGATTCCTACATCGATACCCTGTACAGCATGGGTTTAGAAGACTACATCGCCACTGTTCAGACTTGCTACGACAGAATGTATAAGTAAAATTTGCGTAGCTTAATAAGAGCCGCCCTCTCGGGGGCGGCTTCTTTTGTGTAGCAAGAGAAAAATCATGTTGGTTTGTCAATGATATGTTACACCGAGGCGCAAGAAATTAAAGAGAGTAGTTTTAGGAGAATTCCAGTTAAGAGGCCGCATAGGGAAGTTGTTATATTTACGGAGATGAACAGCAAGTTGAGCCTTGAAATCACTAAAAGAATAAAAGGTATGTGTAGCGTAGAAGTATTCGTTATC
>JAAZBA010000193.1 GCA_012514045.1 Clostridiales bacterium
CAAAAGAAAATACAGATATCTGAATATTGATATATATTCATCCACGTATTTAAAGATTTTCCATACGATAAATATGCTTTTTTGAGTTGCCCTCTTAGAGTAGACACTTGAAATAGTAACATTTTGAGAACTACTATGAGGGGGCTTTATTGTTTAATTGGCTATAGAACATTTAAACAAGCAGTTATCAAAAATGATTTACGCAATGCAATAAATATCATCAGTCTGCTGCCTTAAAATTGTATATCGGTTTTAAAATGTCAATTATATCGACAGACTCATGAATATCATCTATGATATAATCCATAGCCTTGTATGCCATTGGTGCTTCGTCGAGAGTTGTTTTATTCACAGAGGTAGTATAGATGCCTGCCATTGCTTCTCTATATGTCTCAATGTCAAGAATCTTTTTAGCCATGGTTCTCGACATAATTCGTCCGGCACCGTGTGGGGCAGAGTAGTTCCAATCGGGATTTCCTCTCCCTTTTCCCAGAATACTTCCGTCCCTCATATTTATAGGAATTAACACGAGCTGATCTTTATGCGCAGCAATAGCTCCTTTACGGAGAATCATCTCATCGGTATTAATATAATTATGGATTGTATGAAATGCAGACAGATTAGACATACCGGTATGGTCAAGGATAAGCTCTGCCATTTTTTCACGGCTTCGCTTTGCAAATTTCTGACAAAGTTTAACGTCATACAGATAGTCATCCATGTAACTTCCGTAGAGGTAACAGAGATCCGGAGGAATTATAGGCTTTTCAGTTTTCCATTTTTTCTCTATAGCTTTAAGCGCAGCCTGGAGCTCTTTGCGACGCCCCTGTTCTTTATAGTTACGTATTAATTCATCTTTCTGCTCATAAAAGTCTGCTTTTCCGGAATTAAGATCGATAGCCAGCCGCTGATAGTATTCAGCAACTTGATTTCCCAGATTACGGCTGCCGGAATGGACGACTAAGTACTTAGTGCCATCTGAAGCGGCGCTAATTTCTATGAAATGATTGCCGCCGCCTAAAGTGCCCAAGCTTCTTTCAAGCCGTTCTGTCTGTTTCAGATTTTGATAGCAGCGGAAATCTGTGAGATCGAAATACTCTATGCGGCTATCCCATACATTTCTTCCGCTGGGAATAAAGTGCGCAACCTTATCAACGCCTTCACAGTCGATTTCAATCTTGCCTAGCTCTACAGTATACATTCCGCAGCCGATATCGACGCCGACAATGTTGGGCACTACCTTATCAACGATAGTCATCGTAGTGCCGATGGTACAGCCTTTTCCAGCGTGAACGTCCGGCATAATTCGAATTTTAGAACCACTTGTAAAATCATGGTCACACATTCTGCGAATCTGTTCGATAGCTTCCTCCTCAACCACTGTCGCATAACATATTGCGGTACTAACTTTTCCTTTAATCACCAACATCGTATTGGCTCCATTCTGTAAATTTTGTTGATAGATACTAACCCTCCACTACCGATAAGAGAGACGGAGGATATGACATGTAGACTTAAGCGAAAAGAGGATTTGCAATGGCGCTGAAAGAGTGAAGTATAAGGAGGTTCCCGATTGACATGTTTCCGATAAAGGTGTATAGTTCAAATCAAGAAGCAGGAAAGGAAGAATATCATGTATAACGTTTACCCCGTCGTAAAAAGAGCTGAGGTATGTCTTGATTACGAGGTCTATATAAACGGAAAGCGCTATGACACAGATACGGCAAGGGTATCCGCCATGCCCTTTAACAGACGTTGGCCTGGCCATCAGAGAAGTAAATCCCAGACAGAGCTCATTAGTTTTGTCTCCCTTGAGACAGACGAGAAGCTTTCTTTTGATATCGTTCCAAAGGGGGATTCCGATGATGTTATTATCAGACCTGCAAGCCTTGGAATAAAGCCTGAAATCAGAGACGGACATGTTCTCTTCACGCTATCAAAACCTGCGTACTTTACAGTTGAAGCCTTCGGCAGAAACCGAGCTCTTCACATTTTTGCTGACCCTATAGAGGTTTGTAATGTCGACAAAAGCGATGAAAATGTCATATATTACGGTCCAGGTGAGCACTTTGAGGAGATAATTGAGCTACATGATAATGAGACCCTTTACCTTGAAAGGGGAAGTGTTGTATACGGCTGTATCAGAGCGAAGGATGCAAAGAACATAAGCATTCTGGGGCGAGGAATACTTGATAACAGCTTGAACGTTGAGAAAATTCTCTATGAAGCGAATGTGCAGAACAACA
>JAAZBA010000294.1 GCA_012514045.1 Clostridiales bacterium
ATGCATCAATCCCTTAGAAGGATAATTTCGTCAAAAAGAGAAGCGTTAACATTTTTATCAACCAAGCGAGTACTCACGGATCCATTTAGCTACATAGAGGACAAACGTATGCTCCTGGAGCACACATTTACAAAATTTGAAAGCTGTGCCTCCGACGTTATTAACGAGCATAAAAGACGTTTACTGAAGCTTGAGACAATGATAACGGCGATGGATCCTGATAAGGTTCTGCAAAGAGGCTATAGTATTGTACTAGATGATAAAGGTATGATTATTAAAAGTGCCGATGGAATAAGCGTTGGTGATGAAGTCAGTGTTAAGTTTAGCCGCGGAAGCGCACGCTGCAGGGTGGAGAAGACAGAGGTGAACAGAAATGGCAAACAATGAAATGACATTTGAGCAGGCTCTGGCAAGACTCGATGAAATAGTAACAATACTTGAAAAGGGAAATGCTCCCCTTGAACAATCGATGATTTTGTTTGAAGAGGGTATTGCTCTGTCAAAAAGATGCTCTGCCGCACTTGAAAAGGCAGAGCAAAAGGTAACAATATTGATTAAGAACTCCTCCGGTACTATAACCGAACAGCGCTTTGAAAGCTCAACGGAGGAATAAAATGCTTTTTCCCGAAAGAATGAACGAGTATCGCATATTCATAGAGAATTCTCTTGAAAAATGCCTTCCCATTAGAGATATATCTCAAAGCAGAGTTATTGAAGCAATGCGATATAGTCTATTGGCAGGAGGGAAACGCCTCCGTCCTGTAATAATGCTTGAATTTTGTCGTCTTTTCTCCGGGACATATGAACAGGCAAGAGAATTCGCATGCGCCCTTGAGATGATACATACATATTCTCTTATTCACGATGATTTGCCTTGTATGGACAATGATGACCTGAGAAGAGGCCGACCTACAAACCATAAAGTCTTCGGGGAGGATATAGCCGTACTGGCAGGAGATGGACTTCTGAATTATGCATTTGAGACGGCACTGAAAACAGATAAGACGATTCCGGCAAATTCAAGACTTGAAGCCCTGAAAGTACTTTCGAGGTATTCCGGAGTTTACGGCATGCTGGGAGGACAAACGATTGATGTGTCAAATAACGGTGTTATCCCTGATATTGAAAATCTTAATAACATGTATTCCTTAAAAACCGGAGCGCTCATAAACTGCGCCGGGCAAATAGGTTGCATACTGGGTGGTGCCAATGAAGGTAGTCGTGAGGCTGTGTTCGAATATACATCAAATATCGGACTTGCTTTTCAGATAGTAGACGATATTCTTGATATCGAGGGCGACGCTGCAGTACTAGGTAAAAACATCGGCTGCGATAAAGCTATAGGCAAGACAACATACCCTGCGATTGTAGGAATGGAACAGGCTAAAAAAGATGTTGCCACACTTACCAATAAAGCAAAGAGCGCGCTTTCTGACTTTAACGATACATCATTCCTTCTTGAGCTCTCAGATATGCTAATAAAAAGAAAAAACTGATTCGAGGAGTCAAATGAAATACTTATTGATTATTACCGGCAATAAAATACTGATTTCTGCGTTGATAGGATGGCTTATAGCTCAGATAATAAAGGTAGGCATAGGTTTAATTAAAGAAAAACGTTTCAACTGGCATAGACTTTTTGGAGCCGGTGGAATGCCCAGCTCACACTCAAGTTCCGTTGTTGCTATGACGGTAAAGACCGCACGGATTGAAGGTCTTGACTCTTCGCTTTTTGCCGTTGCTGCTGCGTTGTCAATAATCGTTATGTACGATGCCGCAGGAGTCAGACGCGCAGCCGGAGAACAGGCAAAAATTCTTAATTATATGATAGAGCACTGGCACGAATACACTCCAGAAATGCGTCAAAAGGAGCTTAAGGAATTAATAGGTCATACACCGATTGAGGTTTTAGTCGGTGCAATTCTTGGCTTGATTATCGGATTTCTTTTATAACTCGTATTAAGGAGAACAATATTTTATATGGCAAGCATAAAAATACTTGACACAACGCTGCGTGACGGTGAACAATCACCGGGCTGCAGCATGAACCTGACTGAAAAAATCGAAATCGCAAGGAATCTTCAAAGACTTGGAGTTGATATAATTGAAACCGGATTCGCTGCAGCGTCTCCTGGTGACCTTCAAGCAGTAAAGACGATTTCCGGCATTATCAGAGACTGTTCCATCTGTAGTCTTGCAAGAGCGACACAAAAAGATATTGACATAGCATGGGAAGGTATCCGCGCTGCCGTAGAGCCGAGGATACATATCTTTTTAGCTACTTCACCGGTACATATGAAATATAAGCTTAAAATGTCTCCGGACGATGTCATAAGACATACAGCAGACGCTGTTAAATACGCCAAGATATACTGCAGCGATATAGAGTTTTCTGCAGAGGATGCCGGCAGAAGCGACTGGTCTTTTCTTGTTAAAGTGTTTGAGACAGCTATAAAAAACGGAGCTACAGTTCTTAATGTTCCCGATACTGTGGGATACATGACCCCTGAAGAGATATTCAAGCTGTTTTCGTACCTTAAGAATAATGTGAAAGGCATTGAAAACGTAACTCTTTCTACCCATAACCATGATGATCTTGGACTTGCAACGGCGAATACTCTTGCTGCAATCAGAGCGGGAGCACGTCAGGCTGAGCTCACTATAAACGGTATTGGGGAGAGAGCCGGAAACGCCTCCCTTGAGGAAGTTGTAATGTCTCTCGAGACAAGAAAATCTTTTTATAATATTGATACCAATATAAACACAAGGAGAATATACAGAACAAGCAGACTGGTTCAGAGCATAACAGGTTTTTCAGTGCCACCGA
>JAAZBA010000257.1 GCA_012514045.1 Clostridiales bacterium
ATAGAAATCGGAGGGAAAATGTGCGGTCCCACCTCTACAGCCATCGGAGCCATGATAATGCAGGCTATAGTCTGTGGAGCCGTGGAGCTTCTGACGCAGAGGGGAGCGGAACCCGAGGTGTTTCTTTCCGGAAACATAGATGCGGGAGACGTGGTAAACGAGAAATACATAAAGAAGTACAGCGGTCATATCCGCATATTGTAAGGAGGTATGTGCTTTGGCAGTACCAAATATTGACCACAGATGGCCGGAATACAGAGACAGCTTAATTGATTCGATCATGGATGCGGCGGAAAACCTTGAAGGACGCAAATACCGGGATGAATTCGAGCGCCGGTTCGCGCAGCTCAACAGCGCAAAGCATGCCATAGCTTGCGCCAACGGCACTGTGGCGATTGAGCTTATCCTGAGAGGTCTGGAAATCGGACGCGGTGACGAGGTCATCCTTCCTCCGTACACTTTCATAGCGTCTATCTCTGCCATAGTCTTTGCGGGAGCCACCCCTGTATTCGCCGACATCCACCCGGAAACATATTGCATAACAGCAAAAAGCGTAGAAAGTGTTATAACCTCAAAGACAAAGGCGATCCTTGCGGTTCAGCTGGGAGGCCGTCCCTGCGACATGGAAGAGCTTTCGAAGGTCGCGGAAAAGCACGGCATTTATCTCATAAGCGACGCAGCCCAGGCAGTTGCCGGGGTATATAGGGGTAAGGGCATAGGCTCCTACGGTATCGCCGCCTCGTTCAGCTTCCAGAACTCCAAAAATCTGACAAGCGGAGAGGGCGGAGCTATTACCACAAACTGCGATAAGCTGAACGAAAAGATCCGCGGAATGCTGTCTTTCAAGGAGGGACACATCGGTATCGACGACAATTTGTCCGAAATCCAGGCGGCGGTGCTGCTTGGAGGTCTTGACTTGATCCCGGAACAATTGAAGAAGCGCACGAAGAACGCCAAGTACCTTGCGAAGCTGCTTGAGCCTATCCCTTATGTGTCCGCTATGCCCTTGGTAGAGGAAAACGACACCCACGCGAGACATTTGTTCTTTATAAGAATCCACGAGGATAAGCTTGGGGGCATTACTAGGGACGAATTTACCGCCGCCATGTTAAAAAAAGGTGTGCCTCTGGTGACAGGCTATTTTCCCCTTTACGATTTCCCCTGCCTTACGAACAATTATGTCACCAAAAGCCTCGGAAACACAATAAACTGCAAACCGGAGACACCGGTGTGCGAGTATATTTCAAGACATGAAGCCTCGTGGCTCTCCCCGACAGCGATGCTGTGCGAAAAAGATGCAATGGAGTATATTGCCAAAGCCGCCTGTGAGGTATACGAGGAACTGAGCAAAAGCAAAGGAGGCGCAGAATAATGAACTGCATCAGAACAAAGCTTGAAAACGTCCTCCGCGACAGATGGGGCACAATCGGTCCTCTGTCCGTATCCACAGGAGAGGCGATAGCGAAAAAGCTGAAAGCAAACCCCGCCCTGCTTCTCCACAGCGCGGGAGCCGCTCTTGAATCCACGCTACGCTCTCTTGAGCTGAGCTTCGGTGATGAGGTGATATGCGCCGCTGTAAGCTATCCCGCAGACTCCATGACCTGTGCCGCCGTAGGCTGTGTGCCGGTGTTCTGCGACGTGGATAAGGATCGGAAAATCTCGGTTTCTTCGGCGGAAAGCTGCGTTACCGACAAAACAAAGGCTATCATATCCGACTCAGCCGACGAAAAGTCCGTGGAGACGCTTAGAGCGTTTGCCGATAAACACAACATAAAGCTAGTCCTGAACCTGAAAAGCATATATGAATACACTCCAGCCTGCGTCGATTGTTACGCCTGCGTAATCGCTTTCCCCTCCTCAGGAGTGGCTGTGGCAAACGAATTTGAAGCCTACGAAGGGATATTTGCCTACCACAACTGCGGAAGACCGATTATCAACGAGGCGACGCTTGTGTTTGATAAGATTCTCGGAGGAGATATGCGGATATCCGAATGGCAGGCGGCGATAATAGCGGATATAGTCGAAAACGACAAGGAATACTGCTGCGGCATTGAACAGAAATTCATGGCGGACAGCGAAGCGTTTAGCAGCGACTACTTCGAAAAGCAGACAGGACGAAAACTGAATTATGAAAAATCAGATTTCCCCGGCGCATGTGCTGTATTATGGGGAGACATACCGGCGTTTTGCTGATTTCGGAGGTATAAAGGAATGAAATTCGGGTTTACACAGGAGATAATCACGCCAATACCCTCGGAGGTCTATCTTGACGGTTATGGCTTCCGGCTTACCCATGCGAAGGGCGTGCACGATGATATATACTGCAAGGTCTGCGTCATGTCGGACGGAGAACATATGAACGCTATCGTAGTTTTCGACATCTGCGGCTTCGGAGACAGGGTCTACAACACCGTCATAAGCCATATCCATTCCGTAACGGGAATCCCCGAGGAGAACATCTCCCTCTGCGCCACCCATACCCACGCATCAATGGCGGCAGGTATCCTCGCGGGAGTGCCGGTAAACGATATTTTATGGAATTTTGTGGGAGAAAAGGCGGCATATACAGTAAAGAGAGCCATGGACTCCATGGAAGAGTGTAAAATCCTTGTATCCCAGGGGAAAAAGCTTGAAAGCATGTATAATCGCCGTTCCCTTGACGACAGCTGCGACCGCCGTGTGTTTGTTCTCAGCTTTATTAATATAGAGGGCAGTCTCAAGGGCGCCATTGTAAGCGCTTCCTGCCACGCTGTAGTGAGAACAGATATGCAGATTTCCGCCGACTTCCCGGGTATGCTTACCCGTGAGGCGGAGAAGAAATACCCCGGAGTGCCCTTTATATACCTCCAAAGCCGTGGCGGAGACGCAAATCCCAAGTTTATGGGCGAGCTTGACATAGATACGCTGTGCGAAAAGCTGGGAGGAGAGCTTGCGGAAAGCGCTCTTGAAGCAGTATGCGGCGGAGCTGAAGTCAAGGCAGAGACTCTCAAGAGCGCGTGCTCCCGTATAGAGATACCTGTGGAGGACTATCCGGACGAGGAGACCTTAAAAGCAAAGCTAAAAGCCTCCTGCGACATATGCCATTCCACCGATAACAAAGTCCAGAAAAGAGTCGCCGGAGCGGAGATTCTCTGGTACAACGAAGTTATAGGTCATGTCCGTCAGGGCAACATAAACCGTCCGGTGGAGATAAAGCTGCAGGTAATCAGGCTCGGAGATGATATTGTGTTCGCTTTTCTGCCCTTTGAGGTGCTGTATTGCACAGCAAACGACCTGGAGAAAGAGTTTGTAAAGCGGGGATACAAAAACGAGAATATATTCATTATCGGTTACTCCAACAGCGTAAAAGGCTATCTGGCTCCCAAAGCGTATCTTCCCAAGTATATGCCCGATACCCGCTGGAGCTATGAAGTTATCGACGCCCCGATCTGGTACAATATCCCTCTTTACTGCGAGGACACTGAAAAAACGGTTACCGACGAAATAATAAATCTTTATGATATAAACTAAAAGGAGCAAATATGAAGAAAATTCCCATGACAACGCCTCTCGTCGAGATGGATGGAGACGAAATGACAAGAATCCTCTGGAAGCTTATAAAGGACGAGCTTATCACCCCCTTCGTGGAGCTTAAAACCGAATACTATGATCTGGGTCTTGAACACCGCAACGAGACGGACGACCGTGTCACGGTGGAAAGCGCCGAGGCTACAAAGAAATACGGCGTAGCCGTAAAATGCGCAACCATTACGCCAAACGCCGACCGTATGACGGAATACAACCTCAAGGAGATGTGGAAGAGCCCCAACGGCACCATCAGAGCCATCCTCGACGGAACCGTGTTCCGCAAGCCCATCGTTGTGGACTGCATTCCTCCCTACATTCCCACATGGAAGAAGCCCATTACCATCGCCCGCCATGCCTATGGTGACGTGTATAAGGCGAGCGAAATGAGGGTGAAAAAGGGTTCAAAAGCTGAACTTATCGTAACGGCTCCCGACGGCATTGAAACAAGAAAGCTTATCCATGACTTTAGTGGTGACGGTGTTATTCAGGGTATGCACAACACCGACCGGAGTATAGAGAGCTTCGCCAGAGCCTGCTTTGAGTTCGCTTTGGACACGGGAGAGGATCTCTGGTTCGCCTCCAAAGACACCATCTCAAAGACCTATGACCACCGTTTCAAGGATATATTCGCCGAGCTCTATGAAAAGGAGTATAAGTCCCGCTTTGAGGAGAAGGGTATAACGTACTTCTACACCCTCATCGACGACGCAGTTGCCCGTGTGGTGAGAAGCGAGGGCGGTTTTATCTGGGCGTGCAAAAATTACGACGGCGATGTCATGTCGGATATGCTGGCTACCGCTTTCGGAAGCCTCGCCATGATGACCTCCGTGCTGGTAAGCCCGGAGGGAGCGTATGAATACGAGGCAGCCCACGGTACCGTACAGCGTCACTATTATAAGCATCTCAGGGGCGAGAGAACAAGCTCCAACTCCGTGGCGACGATTTTTGCCTGGACAGGCGCTCTACGCAAGCGCGGCGAGCTGGACAACATCCCTGCTCTTGTGACCTTTGCCGACAAGCTGGAGCAAGCCTGCATCAATACCATAAGACAGGGCAGGATGACCGGCGATCTGGCTTCGCTTTGTACCCTTGAAACAAAGAATATTCTCTCAAGCGAGGAGTTCATATCAGCGGTCCGGGAAAACCTTGAAATATTGCTCAATGCGTAATATCAAATAAAAATAACAATACGTAATAAAGCTGCGGAAAACCAAAGTTTTCTGCAGCTTTATGCTCTATAATACAGTTGCGTTGTTTTCTCAAAGATGTCTCTTTGCCTCCCTGAAAGGTCAAATCCGCCTTGCAGTAGGAAGAAATAATCGATATGGCGCTGCCGAAATCTGTCCCGGGAATAGGTGAGGCGTTCCCCGAGAGGATTTCACCTTTTCTCGCGCCAAAAGTTGTAGCCCGGCGGCAGGGAAAAAAGCTTTGTGTCCTGAATATCATACTGACTCCTTTCCGCGTTTCACAAATTCGGAATATCAGCCGGGAGGATCCCCGAAATCCGGAACATCAAGAAGAACGCCGCCGAGACAGGCGGACTCATGAGCGACAAGCCCCGGAACCGTGAACCTGGCGGCGAGCCAAACGTTGACAGTGGGAAGTGTCCCGTCATGAAGAGCGGTGCAGAAATCGTCCACAAGCAGCTTATGGGAGCACATGTGACCGCTTGGAAGGGAGAGATATTCCTTGGGAAGCTTTCTGGAGGCAAAAGTCTGTTCCTGTACCGGGGATATATCCGAGCTTTGCCAGGCGTGATTTGCCACTCTTTCCTTGAAATCCGGCTCGTTCTTATGCTTTGTCATCTCCCGAGGGTTGACTTCATCGCTGACATCAAGGAGAGACACACCTGAGGGCGTTAGCTTCGTCACAATGTGCTGAGCGTTTGAAAACTGATACGATCCCTTTGTACCGTAGAAGGAGGACACATAGGAGGAGGGGGCCTTGTAGCCGATCCTGCGGCACTCGTTTACTCTGATAATGCCTCCTCCCGCCAGCTGCATCAGGGAGAATTCGTTTGAAAACTCGTTGTCCCAGGGGTTTTCACCATTTCTGAAAGGCGTGTTTTCCTCCGTATCACGTCTGCCCACACCGCTGACCTTTATATTTGGAGCAGTCTCAAGTGGAACTAACCAATTTTTCCAAAAAACTTGTAATGAATCTCTACATTCTGCACTTTCTCACCGTTTATTTCTTCCGGCTCATGAATGTAGATCACATCTATAATCTGATTGAGATTGTATCGGGTCAACTCTTGGATTTCTGCAAATCGACTTAAGTTGCTCACAAACTTGATTAAGTCTTTCTCTTCCTCGCTATATTGTTCGTATTCACTCTCGGATTTTTCAATACGCTTAATCAAATCATTTTGTTCTGAAGATAGCTTTTTGCTCATCATATTGAAGTTTCTTTCTGTGATATTGCCCTCAAGTCTATCTTCATACAATTGGGTAAAAGCAAGGTCAAGTTTTTGAAGTTGCTCCTTATCTCTCTCAATCTTCTCTTTTAATTCGTTCTTTTTGTCTCCGGATTCATCATCGACTTTTTTAAGAATATCCTCGATAAATTCTTTTCGGCTGTTAGCAGCAAGCTGTGCATGACGCGTTGTATGACTAATGTTCTTGTCTAACATCCGAACATATGATATACTGATGTTGGAGGAGATAAAAATGTCAGGAAAAATAGTAGAAAAAGATCCGGCAACAAAGGTGGCCCGGCAGCGGTTAAGCG
>JAAZBA010000085.1 GCA_012514045.1 Clostridiales bacterium
TCGGCCATCTCCAGTACGCTTAACCGCTGCCGGGCCACCTTTGTTGCCGGATCTTTTTCTACTATTTTTCCTGACATTTTTATCTCCTCCAACATCTGTATATCATATGTTCGGATGTTAGTCAAGAACATTAGTCATACACCTATACGTAAAACAAAATGCAGACGCCACAAGCATACGGCTTGACAGCGGCTGCATTTTCTACATATTAAAGGTTCCTACCCTAACACCGCCATAACCTCCCGTTCCAGTTCTCTTGCGGTGACCGCGCCGGCTCCCAGGCCGGAGGATACGTTCTTGAATAGAAGGGCGCATATGTCAAGGGAGGGATCAATGAAGAAGTGAGTCTCATATGCGCCGCTCCAGCCATAAGCGCCGGGATTTAGCACTTGTTCCGGAGGGCGCTTCTTCGTCAGCACACGCATGCCAATTCCCCATTCGTAATAGTCTAAACCCTGAAGGTTTTCAGGCAGAGTGGAATGTGACATCATCTCCACTGATTCACTTGAGAGAACACGGATGCCCTCAAACTCACCGTTTCCGGCAAGCATGAGAACGAAGCGGGAATAGTCAGCGATGGTGGAGAACATCTGGGTACCGCCGCATTTGTAGCTTCGGGGAACATTTGGAAGCAGGAGTTGATCCGGACGAGAAACCTTGATTTCACCGCTTTCGCAGTGGTACATGACCGCAAGGCGCTTTTCCTGCTCTTGGGTAAGGTCATATCCGGTGTCATTCATCTCCAAGGGGAGGAGAATATATTTCCTTATAAACTCCTCGTATTTTGCTCCGGAAACAATCTCCACAATGCGGCAGGCTACATCAAAGGCCATGGTACCGCTGTAGCCTATGGCGGTTCGGGGCTCGAAATCGAGAATTTGGGAGGCATATTTAGGAATTCCTGTGGCTAACGTGTCAGTTTCCCCGATCTCAGTGGCTATTATTTGGGGCACGCTGCCGGCGCCGAGGCCGTTTGTGTGATTGAGAAGGTCAATTATCCTGAGCTCCGTTCCCGAAGGGCGAATGCCTACGAGCTTTCCGTTCTCAAACTCTGCTACGTTCATGCGCTTGAAGCCGGGGATGTACTTTGATACAAGGTCATCAAGGGACAGAAGATTCATCTCTCTTGCTACCATTACCGCGGCAGAGGTTATAGGCTTCGTCATGGAGGCAAGGCGCATTATCGTGTCAGGGGTTAACTTTCTGTTGTTTTCAATGTCTCCATAACCTATGTGGTTTTCAAATATAACGCTGCCTTTCCGATATATGATATATGAGGCACCTGCCATTTCTTTGTCAGAAATGTGTTTTTCCAGGATTCTGTCAAAGCTCTCAAGTGATGTCATGGTTTTTCGCTCCTTTCATCATACAAAAACAATCCGAATCAATTCACGAAACAATGAGAATCGATTCGGATTATATTGGTTTGGTGCCGATGACGGGGGTCGAACCCGTACGGTATCGCTACCACCGGATTTTGAGTCCGGCACGTCTGCCAATTCCATCACACCGGCAAATTCATCGTGGGGATATTATAACATATCCCCACGGCAATTTCAAGCATTATTTCGGCTTTTTGAGAAGCTCATCGATCGTGACAATTCTGCTTTCCTTTATTGATTTGTTTGCGGCTGTACCTACAAGGATAGAGTAAGCTCCGTCCATGGTGCCGGCCTTGTGACCCATGGGATCGGGAACATTATCGGTGAATATCATTTTGTGAAGCCTTGTGTCGCCGCCGCCATGTCCGCCGGAGCCTCTCGTGACATGATACTCGGTGATGTTGTTGGCAAGGTCGAATACCTTGAAGGTGTCCTCATTTACTTTGGACTGGACTCCCGTCTCAAATTCGGTGGCTTCAAGCCGTCCCTTAGAACCGTTTATGACCATTTTCCAGCCCTCATATGGTGTTGTGGCGTTGAGTGAGTAGGTGAGGACAGCGCCCTTGTCGTACTCAACAGTAACCGCCATAGTGTCGTAGATGTCTATATCGTCTGCGTATACACAGTTGTCTTTCATATAGCCGTCGTACTGCTCGTTTGCGGCGTAGAAGGATTTCTCAAAGTCGGAGAGCTTATAGCAGAACTCACACTTGTCCGCGTACTCGCATTCGCTGCAGCGCTTGCCCTTGAATTCGCCATTCTTCGGACCGTAGAGGTTCAGATGACCGAAGGCGGATACTTTTGAGGGCTTCTGGGAAATCCACCAATTGATAAGGTCGAA
>JAAZBA010000216.1 GCA_012514045.1 Clostridiales bacterium
AAATAAGCCTGGGAATGGTCGCACACGGGGCAGACATCAGGAGCTTTCTTGCCGATTAAAATGTGGCCACAGTTGGAGCAATGCCAAATCACGTCTTCGTCCCTTGAGAAGACGATACCGTTTTCGATATTTGCCAGGAGTTTCAAATATCTCTTCTCGTGCTCCTTTTCTATCTTTGCGACACCTTCAAACAAAGCGGCGATTTCATCGAAACCCTCTTCCTTGGCGACCTTGGCGAACTCGGCGTACATCTTTGTCCACTCGTAGTTCTCGCCGGCGGCAGCGTCCTTAAGGTTGTCAACGGTTACGGGCACCTTTCCGTCATGGAGAAGCTTGAACCAAAGCTCAGCGTGCTCCTTTTCGTTGCCGGCGGTTTCCTCGAATATTGCGCTTATTTGATTATAACCGTCTTTCTTTGCCTTTGAGGCATAGTATGTGTACTTGTTTCTGGCCTCAGACTCACCAGCAAAAGCGGTCTTGAGGTTAGCCTCTGTTTTTGTTCCTTTAATATCTTTCATTCTGCATTGTCCTCTCGTACAATATTTTCATGGCATTTTCTGCAAATACCCTTGAATGTGATGTCATGACTTTCAATTATAAAACCATCGGTGGGTTTCACTCTGGATTCGATGTCGCGCATATACTCTATATCGGCATCGCATATCTCTCCGCACACTCTGCACTGCATATGATAATGAGGCGCCAAAGTATCATCGAATCTGTCCGGGGGTATAGGAGTCTCGATTTTAAGAATATGACCGGCTTCGGACAAAAACGACAGATTGCGGTACACAGTAGCTCTGCCGATACCTGGGTTCACCGATTCAATATGACTGTATATTTCTTCTGCGGTGGGATGCTTGGCGTGAAGGCTTTTCACAGCGTCAAGTATAAGTTGTCTCTGCCTTGTGTTCCGGATTTTCATACCTTCTGTTTCCTTATTGAGATTAGTTATCAATAAGTGTATTATATCATAATTATAGAGTTTGTCAAGCGCTATTTTCCTTTCTCTTCAGTTATTTCTTCCTTCACAAGCCCTAGAAGCTTAGCCTTCACAACTGCGTCGGCGAAGGCTATGCCATCACGCTGTACAACGGACATTCCTGTTATAAGAACCGTATTAGCAGTGAACATATTTGTTTCATAGTAGAAAGTGGTGGCGGGGTAGATGATAAATGGCTTGCCATCGGACTGACCAAGGTAAATAAAGGCGCAGTCGTAAGTATATAAGAGGCTGCCGGGGGCAAGGGTGGTGATTTCCTTCGCTCTCTCGTCAGATGTAAGGCTTTTGAGATCAATGTCATTAGCGGGAATTGCAGATTGTTGCCTGATGGTGCTAGGCATGAAAATACCGAAAGCAGAAAGAATGTCTGATATAAACTTGGCATTGTCTCTTGCGTCGTAAAGTCCCTGATAGCCGTATCTTCTGCCCAAGAGCTTGAAAGCCTGAGTAATGATGTTGGCAGAGGTGTAGGGGAGATAACCTAAGGACACGTCACAGGACTTGGGAATAGCCAGAGGAACAAATTCAAGATGACCGAACTTGTCCCTTGTGGGGATTTTAACAACATAGCTTGCGGCAATGCCCTGTCCGGATACGGTGTTTCCGGCAATTGTATCCGCATAAAGGGGAAGCTTTGTACCCATGGAAAGAATCGTGGCGGAGAGATTTGTCGAGAAGGGGTCACGATCCAGTACAATGCTTTCTCCTGTGACAACAATAAAGTTCTCGCTGTTTATATAGTTGACCCAGGAACCTTTTTCCATGAATATAAGTTTGTCTGCGGAAACCCAACCCCGGTTGCTTCTTGTTTGAACAAAATACCAGTCTTGCCCGAGGCTTGTATGGAGAATAACCACGGGTTCGGCGATAGAAATCCTTCCCTGCTGGAACCGATCGTTGTCAAGCTCCTCCAACGAAGCGAAACCGCGGCTTATGGTAGGGAATTTCTTTATATCAGCGTTATCCAGTGCAAGAGCGTAGGAAACCTTGTTTGTCTCCTCCACAGCATCAAGGTTTACGGCGGCGATAATGGAGTCCAAATATTCCTGCGTATACGCCGTACCATCACGATCACACAAGGATGTCTTTGGCATGGAAAACTCGCTGAGATAGGTTTTTATCTCCTTGGAGGTAAGCTGGGAAGGGTAATTCACCAGATCGGCTACACCGC